>JBNMPD010000227.1:0-4744 GCA_051276225.1 Flavobacteriales bacterium | reverse complement strand
TCTCATTATTCAGTAATTTGATAACAAGGCACATACTTGCTGCCAGGCAGTTTCATCCTTTGTTGTTTAACAAAAGATTCTAACAAACCGTCCATCATTTCCATTAGTTTTGGGTCTCCTCTTAGTTGAAAAGGACCATGTTCCTTTATCAAAGCCACTCCTTCTGATTTGACATTGCCTGCGACGATCCCAGAGAATACTTGCCTTAATGCTGCAGCGAGTTCAGTTTTGGGTTGGTCAAAGTGTAAGTTGAGCCCCGCCATACTGCTGTGATTTGGGATAAAAGGGGTCTGAAACTCTGCAGCAATTTTCAGTGACCAATTAAAGTCATAAGCATCGCCAGTTTGTTTGCGATAATCCCTGACTAAGTTTTGTTTTTGCTTAATAATTTGCGCCACTTTAGCCGCGTCGCCGACTACTATTTGGTATAAATTTTGTGCTTCAGGCCCTAAGGCTTCTCCAACAAAACGATCAATCGATTCAAAGTAAGCTTTACTGTGTTCAGGTCCAGTGAGAATAATAGGCAATACTTGTTCTTTGTTTTTGTCATCCAACATGATGCCAATCAAATAAAGTAGCTCCTCTGCTGTGCCTGCACCCCCTGGAAAGATAACAATGGCATGAGATAAGCGAATAAAAGCCTCTAAGCGTTTCT
This sequence comes from Flavobacteriales bacterium, assembly GCA_051276225.1. GTDB lineage: Bacteria > Pseudomonadota > Gammaproteobacteria > Enterobacterales > Alteromonadaceae > Paraglaciecola. The sequence continues at coordinate 4,089 of JBNMPD010000227.1, read as the reverse complement.
CGATATCTGGCATGATCACCAGTTCATTGACTATCGCATTAGGTGGTTCAGCAGCAATGATCCCTGGCTCTGTTAAGCCTAAGTAGCGGCCATTTTTATAACGTTGTTTAGCATGCCCTATGGTGGCACCTTTCATTGGTCCTTTCATCGCTCCTGGACCACAACCAGTGCAAATGTTGAGTTTTCGTAAGCCAAGCTGATAACCAACTTCTTTAGTATATTTGTATTCTACTGAACCAATTGAATGTCCGCCCCAACATACCACCATATTTAATTCTGCAGTGTTTTTGATAGTTTGTGCATGACGCAACATGTCAAATACACTATGTGTTATGTAGTCAGAATCAGGTGTAACTCTCAAAGCCTGAGCTGAATACTTCGCCCCCATATGTAATAAATCGCGGAGCACAGAAAAGATGTGTTCATGAACGCCCTTTATCAACTCTCCATCTACAAAAGCGTGAGCAGGTGGATTGACCAATTCAATTTTCACCCCTCTTTCTCGACTGATTAAATTAATTGCAAAGTCGTGGTGGGGAGCGAATATATTGTCACTGTTATCAATTTCTGCGCCGCTGTATAAAACAGCTAAGCAGCAGTTTCGAAACAATGTATACAAGTCACTATCTGTAGATTCGCTAAGTAAGTTCACTTCTAGCTGAGATAGTTGGCTCATTGCGCCTATAGGGTTGAGTTGAATTTTGTGCATAATCACCTGAATTTGTTGTGTTATTTCCTAGATATAGGTCGATTTACTGTCTTGCCAGTCTAACCTCTGGATATATTTGTTCAAAGTTACTTCTAAACGGATTGATATCAAGTCCTCCGCGTCGAGTGTATCTGGCGTAGACGCTTAACTTATTGGGTTTACATTGCGTCATAATGTCACAGAATATACGTTCAACACATTGTTCATGAAATTCGTTATGTTGCCTGAATGATATGAGGTAACGCAATAATCCTTCGTGATTTATCTGTTGGCCTTGATATCGAATAAAAACACTACCCCAGTCAGGTTGGTTTGTGATGAGACAATTTGATTTAAGTAAATCACTGCTGAGTGTTTCTTCTACTTGTTTGCTACCAACGGTTAAACTAGATGGTTCAAGTTGATAATCTTTCACTTCAATATCTAAATCGTCAATGCACAACGCATCAAAACTGGCGATCTGCATTTGGGAAAATTCTGCGGGTTTAAATAACGTTATTTTTACCTGTTGCCCTGCGCATTGAGATAAGTCTTTGGTTAAGGCTTCAGAGACTGACTCTGTTGAGTCAAAATAGCTTTGATTAAAACTATTCAGATATAATTTGAATGACTTCGATTCCACTAAATTTGGCGATGTTACGGGCACTTCACAGCGCATAATCGCTACTTTGGGTTTACCTTTAGGGTTTAACCAAGATAATTCGTAGCCATTCCATCTGTCAGTCCCAGAAAAGGGTAGGTCAGTGGTTAAATTTAGTTCTACTCTGTTCATACTTCTGGGAACGGCTTGCAATAATTCTGGTGAGTATGTTTCTTTGTACTCTGTCGCTTTACCTAGACTTAATCCAGCAAGTGTTGCTTGTTTATCAAATATTTCGCTCACATTGACTCTTTATTGTTCTGTCTACGTTAATTCAATTAGTCTACCTCATGCGTGCTTTTGTCAAAACCTTGAGATATCATTTTTTAAGAATGATGTTAGATTAGCCTGCTAAAGTGTTGTTGAAAGAGAATGTTAATGAGTGAACAAGTAACCGCTGCGTTAAATGAATTTGTCCAAAAGTATTTAGTATTAGCTAAAAAGTACCCAGAGATGTTGCTGGTTGAGTATGACAACGATTGGCCTTCAGAGTGTTATACATCACCAGGCAATACTGGTGATAAGGTCGATTGGCAGCCTGTTAAGCGTTCTGGACTCGCTAATTTTAGTGACTTAGAAAAAGCATTAGAGATGAAAATACATCAGGATGTAATCAGTTATTATTCTGCATATTGGAGCGATAATCTAATTGCTGAGACAGACAAGGGGCATTTGCAATTGTTACAGCCATTGAATCAGCATGATTTTGAACGATTACAGCAAAATTTAGTGGGCCACATATTGATGAAAAGAAGGCTGAAGCAGCCAGAAACACTGTTTATTGGATTAACAGACGAAGATGATTTCATCCTTACTGTCGATAATATGAGCGGAAAAGTGATGCTTGAACAAGTCGGACTTTTGCCAAAAGAAGTAGTTGCACCTAATTTAGCAGTCTTCATTCAGTCTTTAAAGCCTTCATATATAAGCGCTTAATCCCTTATTTATTCGACATTTTAGTTAACTCTTGCATTATTGTGGCGACCTGAGTCTCCAGTTGAGTGACACGTTGTTGTAATGACTGGTCGCTTGATGGGTTCGCTGATCTTTGTTTGTTGTGCATTTTGGGGCGGATATCAGGACTAGACTTCCAACGTTGTAAACCTTTAATGACCTCAGGAATAGCTAAGGGATGTTGGGCTGCACTCCTGATTAAAGCGATGGAGGGTGTTTTACCTTGTTCAGACATGTCAAAGCACAGATTGATAATGTAGTCGATATTACTCATTGGGTTGGTCAAAAATCCTAAATTTTTATCTTAATTATTAACTCTATTTTAACTACTTGTTCATGCAATCACCATATATTTATATAAAACAGTCGGTTAGCATTTTGGCCTCAATTTTGAATACTCTTCGTGAAATTGACTATTTTTAGTCGTCGTAGTGAAGTTTTTAAATTAAATAATATTAATAAGGAGTAATCAATGAACAAGTTAGTTGTGATCGCAATATTTGGACTATCGTTAGGGTTGAGTGGGTGTGTTATTTCTGTAGACGGCGATGGTGATTATGGTCATCAGTCAGGTGTGCATAATACGGAACAGAAAAACCGTAAACACATTTCGCGATTACAACAAAATGTTAGTTATGATGATATTTTAAATCGTATGGGAATAGCTGATTTTAACGAGTTTTATGCAAAAGGCGACGATACATATCAGGTTTTATATTATCGAACGCAACGTGTCGACCCTGATGGAGTCACCACAAAAGATGAATGCACGCCACTGGTGTTTAAAAATAGTGCATTGCTAGGTTGGGGCGAAACTGCTTACAACGCAATTAAGAACTAGTTACTTCCAGCATTAACTAGTCTCTTCAATCATTATTGCTCACTGAGCCGTTCAGTGAGCAACCATATGTCTGTCTTAGTCTTGTTGCCAAATAGATATGTTTCCAATAATAAACGCTTTGATTTGCAACAACCTATTAACAAGGGAGTATCCATAGGGTAGAGTGTTTCAAAAAATAAGGTGTTAATTATGATGGAATTAGAAGAACAACAAACGGCAGATTTAAGCAACATAAAGGCAGTTTATTTAGTAGCCGAAGACCTAAAGATTGCTGCATCAATCTTGTATCTTGCTTATTATGATGATCCCTTGTTTGTTGATATATTTAACTCAGAAAAGGAGGGTTATGAGTCCCGTTTACGTTCAGCTATTAGGGAAGAGTTAAATGCTTTTTGGCTAGCTAAGCAGCCTATGATTGGTTTATTTGATGATGAGCGACTGGTTGCTGTTGCCTGTATGGTCAATCCTAATGCAGAACTTGGTCCTAATCGGTTTTGGCATTGGCGATTAAGAATGCTTCTAACCGCAGGTTATTTTAGTACCAAACAAATGGTCGAAAAAGAAACGAGAGTTCGTGAACGAGTGCCTGCTGAGCATTTTCATATGCTGTCTCTTATTGGAGTGCATCCTGATCATCAACATAATGGGTTAGGCCATATGTTAATGAGTGCAATTGAAGGTGTTATGCTTGAAGACATCAATAGCCAAGGTGTCGGGATGTTTGTAACATTACCTAAATCTTTATCCTTTTTTAAAAACGGTCACTATAATTTAGTCGAAGAAATAGAAGTGGGACGCATTAAAGGGCAATTAATGTTTAGGTCTCGCAAAATCTAATCAATTAGGCTGTAAGCATATCGCTTTTTCCGTGTAAGAGATCTCGTACAGAGGCGTAAGTAAAGACGTCAATTTTCGTTGCTTATTTAATCACACATAACTTAACCT
>JBNMPD010000226.1:0-4759 GCA_051276225.1 Flavobacteriales bacterium | reverse complement strand
GTGTCTTTGCCAATTAATACCTTATTAGTCCCCCGACCGGCCAAAATTTTCCCTGCGGCCCAACCTAACTTCATCACAAATTCTGGATTAATAAGATTTTCACCTACCCTGCCACGAATACCATCGGTCCCAAAATATTTTCTATCGCTCATTATTATTCCTGTAAGCGTTAATCATATTTATTATTTTAACAGCATCTACTGTCTCTTTAACATCATGAACTCTAATTATTTGCGCACCTTTTTGAGCAGCCACCGTGGCTACAGCAATATTACCGGCTAAACGCTGGTCTATTGTTCGTTGCAACAAATTCCCAATCATCGATTTACGTGACATTCCTGCTAAAACAGGTACGTTGAGCTTATGAAATTCTTCTAAATTAGCCAACATTTGGTAGTTATGTTCAATGGATTTACCAAAGCCAAAACCTGGATCTACAATAATTTGATCTTCAGAGATACCCGCTTTACGGCAGATAGATATACGTTGCTGTAAGAACAACATCACATCTTTAACAACATCGTCATAGCAAGGGTTTTGTTGCATCACTCTAGGTTGCCCTTGCATATGCATCAGACACACAGGTACTTTAGCTGCAACTGCTGCATCTAAAGCACCATATTCCTGCAGTGCCCGCACGTCATTGATCAAGCTAGCGCCCGCACTGATTGCTTCGGTCATTACTTGGGCTTTACTGGTATCTATGGAAATTATGGTGTCAAAGCGTTGGAAAATTGATTCAATCACTGGAATAACACGATCAAGCTCTTGTTGCACAGCAACAGCCTCGGCTCCAGGTCTGGTTGATTCACCACCTATATCAATAATGTCAGCGCCTTCGGACAACATTAAAGCGGCTTGAGTTAGCCCATTTTCGAGCATGTTAAACGCACCACCATCAGAAAACGAATCTGGTGTGACGTTCAGTATTCCCATAACTTTGGATGCAGATAAATCTAAAAATTTATTTCTGAACTGCATGATTTTTAAACGGCATAAACACTCAATACTTTTATTTTTTAATAAAAAAAACGCCTTGCTGAATAATCAACAAAGCGTTTTCATCGCATCCGATTAGCTTAGCTAGTTGCGTCGCTAGGATTACCTACATTAGGTTGGACAGGCTTATCATCTTTTTTATCTGATCCAGTTGCAGATGCTCCGCCCGAAGGTCTGCCACCGTCGTCTTTGTTGTCACGCACCCAATCTGCTGGGGGTCTTGGCTCTATTCTTGCCATTAAATCATCAATCTGTTTGGCATCGATAGTTTCGTATTTCATCAAACAATCTTTCATTGTTTCTAGAACATCACGATTTTCAACCAGAATTTTTTCTGCACGCTCATAATTGCGATCTATTATTGATTTAATTTCAGCATCTATAGCACGCGCTGTATCGTCAGACATATTCTTGGATTTTGTCATGCTATTACCAAGAAATACTTCACCTTCTTCTTCAGCGTACAACATAGGACCCATTTTTGAAGATAAACCCCACTGAGTTACCATTTTCCTAGCAATGTCAGTAGCTCTCTCGATATCGTTAGATGCACCTGTTGTAACGCCATCTTCCCCTAGAGTAATTTTCTCAGCGATACGCCCGCCAAATAAACTAGATATCATACACTCTAAATGTTGTTTGCTGTGGCTATATCGATCCTGTTCTGGCAGGTACATAGTCACACCTAAGGCTCTACCACGAGGTATAATCGATACTTTATATACTGGGTCATGCTCTGGCACCATACGGCCTACAATAGCGTGGCCAGCTTCATGATAAGCAGTGTTGGTTTTTTCTTCCTCAGACATAACCATGCCTTTGCGTTCGGAACCCATCATGATCTTATCTTTGGCTTTATCAAACTCATCCATTGAAACTACTTTTTTGCCTGTGCGAGCTGCAAATAGTGCAGCTTCGTTAACCAAGTTGGCTAAATCAGCGCCAGAAAATCCTGGTGTACCACGAGCAATCAAACTTGCTTCGACATTGTCGCCTAGTGGCACTTTACGCATATGCACTTTAAGGATCTGTTCACGTCCGCGGATATCAGGCAAACCAACCGTTACTTGACGATCAAAACGGCCAGGTCTCAACAACGCAGGGTCAAGAACATCTGGGCGGTTAGTTGCAGCAATAACGATGATACCTTCGTTACCTTCAAATCCATCCATCTCAACTAACATTTGGTTCAAAGTTTGTTCTCTTTCATCGTGACCACCACCAACACCGGCACCACGTTTACGGCCTACGGCATCAATTTCATCGATAAAAATAATACATGGTGCTGATTTTTTAGCTTGTTCAAACATGTCACGAACACGAGATGCACCCACACCAACAAACATTTCTACAAAATCAGAGCCTGATATAGTAAAGAAAGGAACTTTTGCTTCCCCAGCTATTGCTTTAGCTAGCAAAGTTTTGCCCGTTCCTGGAGGACCAACCATTAATATGCCAGTAGGTATTTTGCCGCCTAATTTTTGAAACTTACTTGGGTCGCTCAAGAAATCCACTAATTCAGAAACATCTTCTTTGGCTTCATCACACCCTGCTACATCCGCAAAAGTGGTTTTGATTTGATCTTCTCCCAGCAAACGCGCTTTGCTCTTACCAAAAGACATAGCACCTTTACCACCACCACCACCACCTTGCATTTGACGCATGAAGAATATCCAGACACCAATCAGCAACAGCATGGGGAACCAAGATATAAATATCGAGGTTAATATAGACGATTCTTCTGGCTCTTTACCAAATACCGCTACGTTGTTCTCGATTAATTCGTCCATCAAAGCTAGGTCGGTGTAGGGAATAATAGTCGTAAATGATTCACCATTACGTTTAACACCGTTAATTTGCCCTGAATTTCTGTCGATAGTGGCACTGCTCACCACACCATTACTGACATCTCGTAAAAATAACGTGTAATCAGTATTGGTTGATTTAGATTCCGTTCCTGAAAAATTTTGGAAAACCGACATCAATACGACAGCGATAACCAGCCATAAGATTAAATTTTTTGCCATGTCGCTCAAGTTGTTAAACCTCTGTTGTTGCTAGAGTCATTGTGACCCTATGAATTGCGTTTCGTGCCTTAATACTATTAGACATCGAGACTACTATAATTTGTATCCTGTCGCCACCAGATATACCTCTCTGGAACGTGCTCGGGAAGATTCAGGTTTCCGAGTTTTAACCGATTTGAAAGCGCTTTGTATGTCTTTCATAAATGCTTCGACCCCTTCACCCATAAATACTTTCACCACAAAACTTCCGTTTTTCTTTAAAACTTGGTGGCACATATCCAAGGCTAATTCGACTAAGTACATTGACTTAGCTTGGTCTATCGCATCATTACCACTCATGTTTGGTGCCATATCAGACATTACAATATCTACGTTTTTGCCACCTATTTTGTTCAATAATTCATTCAAAACATTTTCTTCACAAAAGTCGCCCTGAAGAAACGAGACACCTGCCAACGAGTCCATAGGTAAAATGTCACAAGCTATGACTAAGCCATCTTCACCCACTACTTTAGTTACATATTGAGACCAACCGCCTGGTGCTGCTCCTAAATCAACCACCGTCATAGCTGATTTAATCAAATCGTCTTTTTGCTGAATTTCTTCTATCTTAAAACCAGCTCTAGAGCGTAGACCTAACTTTTGCGCTTTTTGCACAAATTTGTCATCAAAATGTTCTTTTAACCAACGCTGGCTACTAACAGATTGTTTATTTTTGCTCATTGAACTGTTGTAAACACTATATTCATATTTGGAATAAGTGTGAGATGGCGCTAGAATAACGCTTTTCAACCATCCATTTTTAATAAATTTGTAAGAAAGACTAATCAATGACCTTATCAAACAAGCAAAAGCAGTACCTTAAGGGCTTAGCCCATTCATTAAAACCAGTCGTTCAATTAGGCAACAATGGCCTTACTGAAGGAGTTTTAGCCGAAATCGACGGGGCTATAAAACACCACGAATTAATCAAAGTTAAAATACCCACAGATGATAAAGAAGAGAAAGTTTTAATTATGGATGCGATAGTTAGAGAGACTGGCGCATTCAAATTACAAGCTGTTGGCCATGTTTTAGTGTTGTATAAACCTAGTGATGACAGAAAAATTGAATTACCAAAGCGATAGAGTAAGATTTGAGGTTCAATAACTTGCTTAGATATTTGCTTTAATTATATTCTATTTTAAATTATCAATGCGATGATGAAATAACTGCGCGCTGGAAAAAAGGGGTAGGCGCGTTTACGGTCATCCTGAAGTACTCGCTTGGCCGTCAAATAAAGTAATACAAACGGCCAAATAAGAAGGTTATGCAGCGTATATGTTGCCTGGCATTTCAGCCGAAGACTGCTTATACGCCGGTTTAGGTGTAGAACTTGGAATAGTTGGTAGTCAACACTTCGAAGCTAGTCAATTTATGTTTTATAGACGTAGCGTTGATCCTAGTGCTTATTTGATATTGTGGCAGGTAGGTATAGCAGGTGATAAGTCTGCTGCGAAATTAAGTACTGGTAAAGCATACCGTCAGATTTTAGTTGAGTTACTTAATGAATATTACCCTAATGAACATAGTGTCGTATTGTATGAATGCCCCACTGTTGCTATCAAACAACCAAGAATTGAATGGATAACTTTAGGCGACTTTGTGGATGCAGAATTATTTCTTATTACCACTATGCTGTTTCCCCCAAGTGAAAAATTGCAAAAAAACCAATTAATAATAGGTAGACTATT
>JBNMPD010000225.1:0-4851 GCA_051276225.1 Flavobacteriales bacterium | reverse complement strand
TTTCAATACTGTATGGTAGTGGTTTACGTTTAATGGAGTGTGTCAGGTTACGTTTACAAGATATCGATTTTGATTATAAATCATTACGAGTATGGAATGGAAAAGAAGGCAAACATAGGGTTGTGACCTTGGCAGATGAGTTAATCCCAAGTTTGCGTCAGCAAATCGTTTTAATTCAGCAGTATTTGTCTGCTGATAATAAATTAGGGGGTCAAGTTGCTTGATTAATAAGACTTTTAATCAACCCCTCTACAGTACTACGGAATCTTTTTTTTTCTCGTTTTTCTGCCTAATTTGATGAGTAATAAAGCTAACTGAACCTGCGTGGCTCAGATTAAAATAATTTGCTATCTCCTTCAGCTTTGCCGCTGCTAACTCCTGACATAAATACATCGCAATTTTGCGTGCTTCATTTTCTGATTGCGGGCCTCGACTAATTTTTAGCATATCCCTTGTATTTGTCTTGTAATAAGTGGTAACACCATCAGTCACTTGTTGCATCGTCAAATCCGGCTGTACAACCCGACTTTTTCTCTCTGCGCCCAACTCGGGTAAAAGTGCTTCGTACACCCACTCTTTAAACGCTTTGGGTGTGGTTCCTTTCGTACGACGGTTGTCATTCACTAACGTCACCAAGTTGGAAACCACTGTGACATCGTAATTTTGATTGTGGTTTATGAAACGCCCAGTAATCCTCAAAATCACCACTAGACTTAAGGGACCGAAGTTTCAATATCGACTCAGCCCCCTGAAGGCTCCAACGTGCTCCGGTAATATCCAATCTATCATTGATAAGGTGACGACACGCGCCTTCAATCACACCACTGGCAATTGGAAAACCAGCAGCCAGTGCTTCATCGTATTTCAATCGACTTTTATTTTTCAAAACACAGTTAATTGAGACACCCATCGTATAAAAAAAGTAAAATATCAATTAAATCGATACATTGCGTAAATTTCAGTGGCGGAGCCAGCAAAGAAAATTGGCGAAGCCGATGATTTATTCTTTTGCTTTTGTTCTCCCCTCGCATATATGTTCGCCAATTATTTATGAGATTTCGTAGGGCAATTTACATGGGTGAAACTGGATTCCTTAGAAGCACGGCTTCGTCCAGTTGAACAGCTCGACACGGAAGTCGAGATTGGGTGCTGATTATCATGGAAGTATGATTGACTAATTTGAAGCGTTTACATCTGGTTGCGAAGGAACGACTGAAAACGACCTGCTAAATCTCATAAATAATTGGATGAAGAACATAACCGGCGAGCGGCATTTTTTGCTTACCTTTTGCTGCTGTAGGCAAAAAGTAAGTCGGACAGCAAGCGGTGGCCGCGCGGGATGCTGTATGAAAAAAGCCATGGATGGCGGTAAGCGTTAGCGCATGCTTTAGCACTGTATAAAATATAAAAAAACTCAACGAACTTGACTCAACAACGCCCTCTTAACACTATCAGCAACAAACGCCACCTTAACCCCATTCAACTGTATCTGAGCAAGCTGCTCAGTAGTCAACCCCACAACCTCCCTTGCCAACTTATACTCATCACCGATCTCAATGCCCGACACACCGGGATCATCGGTATTCAAGGTCACCACTATGCCTCTTTCCATAAAAGTTTTAATAGGGTGATCAGCGATATTAGTACAAGCGCCCGTTTGAAAATTAGAAGTCAAGCAACACTCTATACTGATGTTGTTGTTCGCCATAAAGTCCATTAAATGAAGATCTTCACGTGCCGCCACACTATGGCCAATACGCGTTGCACCTAACTCATCAATTGCTTGCCTGATACTGTGTGGACCGTCGGCTTCACCGGCGTGCACGGTAATATTCCAACCGGCATCTCTGGCTAATTTAAAATGTTGTTTAAACCTGATGGCAGGAAAACCTTTTTCGTCACCAGCCAAATCTAGCGCTACTATGTCGTCTTTGGCGCGGAGCAATGCTTGTAACTCTTGATGGCAAGTTGCTTCACCATAACTGCGACTCAATATACCAATGAGATTGACGGGAACACCGTATTTTTTAGTGCCAGCTTTACAACCAGCGATCACGGCATCAACCACTTGCTCAACAGGTAGATTATGGGCCTGTGCCATAAAAACTGGTGAGAAGCGTAATTCAACGTAATCTAATCCAGCCAATTTGGCATCTTCAATATTTTCATAAGCGATACGAAAGCATGCTTGTTCAGATGCCAGAACGGATACGCCTAGTTCCATTTTTTCTAAGAAAGCTAATAGGTCTGTGGTCTTCTGCTGTATTTGAACTTTTGTCTTTAATTTTTCTAAACTATCTGCAGGCAAAACAATTGAATGTTCCTGAGCTAATTGCCAAATAGTGGTTAAGCGAATGTTTCCATCGAGATGTCGATGTAAGTCAGTTAAAGGGTAGTTATGGTTAATCACAGGTAGCTATTTAGCAATATCCAAGTCTTTCAACATCAACACAGCTTGAGTGCGCGTATTAACATTGAACTTTCTAAAAACCGCACTGATATGGGCTTTAACTGTCGCCTCAGTAATGTTTAAGTCAAAAGCGATCTGTTTATTGAGAAGACCAGTTTGTAATAGTTTTAACACTTTAAATTGTTTCGGTGTCAATTCACCTACCAGTTTTGCAATATCAATGGCGGGAACATAATCTTCAATGTCAGTTTGCATATCTTTTGGAAACCAGTTTTTACCATCCATTATTTGCTTCAATGCCTCAGCAATAGTAACGGTAGGTGTTGCTTTGGAAATAAAGCCTTTAGCGCCTAAATTCATTACTTTAGATACAACGTCTATGGAGTCACTTGCAGAGACAACAGCGACAGGTACTTGTGGGAAATCTTGAGAAACACGGATCAAGCCATAGAAACTATCACATCCTGGCATATTAAGATCTAGCAGCACTAAATCAAAGTCTGAGTGCTGTTGTAAAGCCTCTAAGGTCGAATCTAAGTCATCGGATTGAATAATATCAACGTTCTCAAACAATGGCTGCAGCGCCGATATCAATGCTTCCCTGTATAGGGGATGATCATCTGATATTAAAAACTTCGCCACTGAGATTAACCTTTATATATGCCTTCATTAATTGAGACTAATACTTTAGTCTCAATTAATGAAGGCATAATTTACATTTATAACCTATTTATGTTGTTGAATTTATTTCATTGAAATTTTTGTCTGTTTATTAGGCACTTTTAATCAATACATCGTCCATATTAAAATAAGCTCACGTCTTCACATCATCAAACTATTGTCACTCTCTCACCATTTAATAGCCCTTATTAACTGCAATTTTTAACAACATTTGTCGTGGGTTTTTCTGTGAGTGTATTCTGGGTAAATTAGTCATCTGTCAAATTAAATAAGAGCTGACGATAAAACTTGAAACGCTTGGTATGTACTCTCTTATTTTTGCTTAGTGCTTTGATACTTTGAGTATTTTGTAGATTTGATTAGCTGTTTATATGGTTTGTTTACATGGCACACCACCTTCCTAAATAATAATGTTGACCTTTGACGGTTACTTAAAGTGCCTATTAGCATTGCTGAGTGTGTGTTAAGTGTTGAGTGTTGAGTGTTGAGTGTTAAGCATCAAACCTTCAAACGACTTAATATTATTGTTTTGTGTTGAGAAATTGCTTGGATTAGATTGCACAGGTAGAATTGTTACATATTTTTTTGAGGTCAATTTTCCAGCATGCAAGATGTTAAAGACACCATTTATTCTCAGCCGCAACAGGTAGGCGAATTTCGATTTGACCAATCAGTAGCGGAAGTCTTTCCTGATATGATCCAGCGCTCTGTGCCCGGGTACAGCACAATAGTTGATACCATAGGCCAAATTTGCGCTAAGTATGCACAAACACACAGTAATATATACGATTTAGGCTGTTCATTAGGCGCAGTGAGTTTAGCCGCCAGCAAATATATCCAGAGTGAGAACTGCCAAATTTTAGCCATTGATAACTCATCTGCCATGGCGCAGCGCTGTGAGTTGCATGTACAGGCATTTAAAGCGGCTACACCAATAAGTGTTATTTGTGATGATATACAAAATATTGATATTAAAAATGCATCTTGTGTAGTGATGAATTTCACTCTGCAATTTATCCCACCAGAACAACGCATCGATATTATGCATAAAATATATGCAGGATTAAATCCGGGTGGGGTTTTGCTGTTATCTGAAAAGCTTAGTCATGATACCGAACAAGGTAATAATTTAGTGAACGATCTGCACCACGAATTTAAGCGCAGAAACGGTTATAGCGAATTAGAAATAAGTCAAAAACGTACTGCATTAGAAGATGTAATGCGCACTGAAACGTTTGAACAACACAAAGACAGATTAAAGCAAGTGGGTTTTACCGATATTGTACGCTGGTTTACCTGTTTTAACTTTGCGTCCATGGTCGCGATAAAGGGCTAAAAACTACGAAGCCGATTGCCGCGCGATCCGAGCTAAAAAGATTGAAGATATTCACCACAGAGGAAAAGGTGCGCTGACGCTACACAGAGGAAAATATATTGCTTTTTACCTCTATGTGCTCTTTTTCCTTTATGGTTTACATTCTTTTGCCCTTATATTTTTAGATGCTCGCCGTGATCTTCGAACTTTGTAGAGTTTTTTTCAAATTCAGTTTACTTTCAATTTAAAACACTATTATCTGTTAAAAATAATACTGTTTATTGTCTTTTAGCTCGTTGTTCGGGCTGCTTTTAATAAAGGAGGCCACTTGGCTGTTAATTGGTTTAATGATTTTTACAAACACATCGCTGACTCACCGTTAAGTCATTGGTTAGAAGTGCTGCCGGCTCAAATTGCTACTTGGCATAAAGAACAATTACATGGG
>JBNMPD010000224.1:0-4854 GCA_051276225.1 Flavobacteriales bacterium | reverse complement strand
TGTACCCCATCAAAAACGCCATGAATTTTTGCATATCTTTAGGTGTAGTTGTAAATTGACTTACGGCTCTTAAGTAGTTTGGAATGTTATTAATTGATTGCCGATTATCCAAATGACCGAAAGCGAGTAATGGGTCGGCGTAGTCACCTGTTTGAGCAATATAGTTGAAACTACTATTGGGCATGCCTAATGGTAACATTAGTTGTTGCTGAAGCAGCGTTTCGTAACGTTCTCCGGTGACCCTCTCAATTACCATGGCCAGAATATTGTAGCCTAGGTTAGAGTAAGAAAAGTATTCCCCAGGTGGCGGGAAAACTTGCAGAAGATCGGGATCGTTACTAAATATCTCATCTAATTCAGAATTTGGCGTTGCTGTGCTGTTTAGCAGATGCCTTAGACGCAGGTTGTGTAAGCCTGAAGTATGATCTAACAGATGATGCACCAAAATCGGATTGAATTTTTGCCAAGGGGTGTCAAAAGGTAACTCGGGTAAAATCTCTGTAATCGGAGTATTAAGAGATAATAATTCTTCTGTTACTAAAGACAGTGTACCTGCCGCCATTAAAGTTTTAGTGATAGATCCAACCTGGACTTTATGGATACCCAGCAGCAGGGTGTTATCGTCGGCATTAAATAGCCCAACGGCATCAGTATGTGTTTCTAATCCATCAATTATGGCCCAAGACGCGCCTACAAGGTTTTGCTCTTCCAAGACAACGTTCACCTTGGTGCGCAAAGATTCAATAGCGAATACCGAGTGACTTATAAATAAAAGAAAACAACTTAGTAAGCCGCTATTCAAAACCATTTAAAGACTGATTTTAGTGAATTTCATAATTTTTATTGCTCAACCGTCAATGCAATTTCTTAAACCAGGCGACAAAACCATAATATAGAGCAAATTGCTCAATCAATTTCATTTTGGCTTTCAAAAAACTTGCTTCGCCGAATCAGCCAGTAATAACAAATCCTTTCCTTGGATTATCTCCATTTTCATAAAAGAGATAATGGCGTGCATGATGATAAGCAGTTCTTGATAATCGGCTGGGTTGTTTTGCAGGTGTTGTTTAGCTTGTTGATATCCTTGTTCTTTATATACAGCTAACAAAGTGACGCTATTTTCTTCAGGTGTAATGACGCGATTTAAGGGGGTATAACCTAGTGCTTCAATAACGTCTTCTGCCAGCGTCCATACAGACCAAGGGTTTTGACCAGTGAGTAACTTTTTATCGTGAACGACTTGTTCTAAGTAGGTTAACCCTGCTTGAAAATTGGCGCCTTGTTCAGACAGTTTATCTTGTAAAAGAAAGGGGAAAACGGTCTCTGCATCAGGGATTAAAAATAACTCTTCTTCATTAGTAAATGCACTAATATTTTTATTGTTGGCGAACCACTCACCGTTGTCGAGTTTGACGTTAACTAAAGCTGCTGGACCATGGCAAACAGCCGAAATGACTTTGTCATTTTGGTACAGGTGTTTAATGATGTTTTTAATCGCAGGGTTATCTGGGAAGTCGAACATAGCGCCTTTGCCGCCAACAAAATAAACCGCTTCATAATCTGCTGGATTAACATCATCGATTAATAAAGTGTTAGTGGCTTTGGCTTGCGCTGTTGGGTCGTTTAGAAAGGCATAGTCATATTCACGCATATCATCGTCGTCAAGCACAACTGGAGGTTCACCACCTTTGGTGCTGGCAATATCAACTTCAAAACCATTAGTTTGGAATACCCAATAAGCACGGGCCAATTCAGTCAGTTCATAGCCAGTTTTTTTACCTGACGTTCCCATTACATCTACGCTGGTGACAACCGCTAATATCTTGCCTCTATTTTGCAAGACAGGCTGTTGCAGGTAAGGAATATCAATTACTTGGCTTGCTTGGATATCAGCAAAGTAGGCTTTGCTAGGCAGAGCCTCTCTTAACCAATGGACGGCGTAGCCACCAATTGCGATGATCAATAATATGATAGTTACAGTGGTAATCAGTATTTTCTTTAACATGTCTTTTCTCCGGTGTTTTAGACATATTAAAAGTGAGTAGGTGAAACCCGAGTGAAATTTATAAGCAAATGATAAAAATCAATAAAAAATACTAAAAGAAAAGGTGTTATTGCTCTGAGTCAGTTCATAACGCCAGCCAAAACTTTCGACTATCCGTGTTACTAGGTATAAACCTTGGCCCACACCCTGACTGTTTTGGCTTTTTACCCCAGAAGTCATCACATCCTTAGGAACTGGCTGGTGGATAGTGTTTTTGAAAATGAGAGAACCATCTTGTTGGTTTATTGTTAGTTGATGTGACTTGGCATGTTGTACTGCATTGGCAATTAAATTGTTTATTAGTAGGGTCAGCAATGCAGGATTGGCCATTAGGGCAAACTGTGAGTCAACATCGAGTATAACATTTATGTCATTTTTATCATTGTTTCCATGAGTCAGAATGGCTTGTTCTAGTATCATCTTTACGTTGCAACTTTGTTGTTTGATAGACTCTGCGCGGGCCAATGCCAATAAAACGTTTACGGTATTTTCCATTTGTAAGCCGACACTTTTCATTTCAGTTAAATCACTTTCTTTGTAACCTCGTTGTTCAATTAAGGCTGTGTGATTTTTTAGGATGGTGAGTGGTGTACGCAATTCATGACCTACATCGGTGGTAAAATTTTTCTCACGGGTTAATGCTTGCTCTAAGTCGTTAAATGCTTTTTGAAATGTGTTTGATAGGTAGCCAAGTTCGTATTCAAAAGCCGGCAGCGAGTTTGGCTGCTTGCCTATCTGCCCTGATTTTATTGCCTGGGTCAGTAAAACTATCGGATTAACAATTTTTTTAGAGAATTTATGGGCTAAATATATCGCTAGTAACAACGCTAATATCAAGGCGATAGGGTAGAGGATAAATATACTGGGATTCTGACTTACCACCAATAAATCTGACACTTCAGCTACAATATAGCCTTTTTGCTCATTGCCTAAATCTAACGTTTTAAAATGATAATGAGTATTATCGGGGGTGAATATTTCTTGGTCGCCGAAAGACTGCTTAATACTTTCATATAACTCATGGGGCATTAAAGAAGGGTCTTCATAAAGCTGAATAAAGCTTAGTTTTAAGTCAGGAAGTTCAGCGGATATTTGGTATTGTTGCTCCGCGTAGTGAGCATGTTTTTGCAGCAACTTGCTTAATATGACATCTTCGATCACAAAGCTAATTATCACCGCCAAGCTTAGATATAGGGCCGTTAAACCCAACGTTAGGGATACCAGTAACGCCAAAGATTTATGTTTAATACTTGCTATCATCTTCATTTAAAATTTCAGCCTATAACCAACATTCATAACGGTTTTAATGTGTGGTGCACATGGGTGTATAGCCAACGCTTTTCTAAGGGCATAGATATGGGATTTTAAAGCGTCACTTTCTGGTGGTGAATCAGCCCATATTTTGTGAATGATTAGCGAACGGGAAATGGGCTCTGGATAAGCCTTAGCTAACAAGGTTAAGATATTGAACCCTATGGTTGTTAACGAACATTCTGTACCTTCAATCAAGACACTTTTAGCGGATAATTTAAGCTCCAATGAACCGACTGTTAGCTTGGTAGATTGATGTAAATCAGAACGTCTTGCCAGTGCTTGGCAGCGTAATACTAGCTCACGCAAGTCATAGGGCTTAGTCAAATAATCATCTGCGCCTTGTTTAAATCCTGCTGCTTTATCTGCGAAACTATCTCTTGCAGTTAGCATCAATATAGGAGGAATAACCTGCGCTTTATTTTTGATAGTTGCACACACCTCAAGCCCGTCCATATCTGGCAGGTTGAGGTCGAGTAAAATTACATCAAAGATATTCTCACAAGCCAGTTGAATGCCAAGCTTGGCATTATCTGCATAATCAATTTGCCAATTATGCGCCGATAAAAATTCGGTAACTTGTTGAGCGATGACCTGATTATCTTCAATTAATAGAATATTCAAAACATGTACACTTAATAGATCACATACGCTTAGCATACGTGAGCCGAAGTGAAGGCCAAGTGAAATTTATTGGATATTAATGATCTTACTTATGGACCTGCGGGGTCAGGTTCGTTGAAACTAGTTGATTTGAATAAATAGAATTATCAAGCCATCACTACAAGACGGTGGTAGAAAGTCCAAGGTGTTTAACTTATCAAAAATCAAAAAACTGTTATTTTCTACGAACCTGACCCCGCGGGTTATAATGGGTGTAATGTTAAGGTCAGTAATCGATAATTAAAGTTTTAAAGTATGCGGCAAATTTTGAATGTGAGTATGGTCAGGTTTATACTGTTTGCTGATAAGAAACCATTTACATCTTTTTTTGTTATTGAGCTAGGAAGGCAAAATATGAAAATAATTACTTTTACGCTAGTCGCTGTACTTTTATCCGCTATTTTTGCGCCATATTCAAACGCATCAGAAAATTCTCTAGATGCTCCGTTATCGGACTTGAAAAATTATCACGTTGATACACCCAATATGGTCAGCTCCGGAATGCCGAATCAAGGGCATTTTGAAACTCTTAAGGGCATGGGTGTCACTAAGGTTATTGACTTAATACCTGGAGATAGAAAAGAAGAATCAAGCTTAATGAATGAGCTGAATCTTACCTATTATAATATTCAAGTTGAGTGGGAAAATCCGACACTTAAAAATTTCCGCGAATATATATTAACAATGAAACAATTTAATAAGAGCGAAGGTATAACACTAACCCATTGCCGCTTAAACTGGCGTGGCGCGGTTTTTACATATTTATATCGTGTGACTCAATTGAAGGAATCTGAAGAACTGGCCAAGCAGGATATGTTGGCAATCTGGGTACCTAA
>JBNMPD010000223.1:0-4904 GCA_051276225.1 Flavobacteriales bacterium | reverse complement strand
TTTAACGCCATGTTGAAAAAAATCGTATTGAAACTAAATATTGTAGGCATTGGGTCTAACAAAAATATAATCCCTTGGCAGTGCAGACATAATACACAAAGGTTCTTATTACATGAATAAAACTAAGATCAGCTGTGCCATCGTTACAGCACTTGCACTTAATCCTGCAATAGCCCAACAACAAAAAACAGCAAAAGCACAAATCGAAACCATCCAAGTTACCGCCACTAAGAGAACAGAGTCAATACAGGATGTACCTGTTTCTGTTTCCGCCTTAAACGGTGAAGCGCTAGAAAGTCTAGGTGTTGAGAGCTTTAACGACTACGTTGAGTTTCTACCTAACGTAGTTTTTCAAGGAACTGGTCCTGGTCAGAATGAAATTTATATTCGTGGTGCAGCAACCACACAAACGAATATTTCAGTATCTTCAGTTCAAGCATTACAACCTTCTGTTGCATTTTATTTAGATGAACAACCCGTTTCCATGCAAGGCAGAAACTTAGACGTTTATGCTGCAGATATACAACGAATTGAAGTGCTTCCGGGTCCACAAGGCACTTTATTTGGTGCAAGTTCACAGTCAGGCACCGTGCGAATGATCAGTAAAAAACCTGACCACTCTGGTTTTGCTGCTGGCATGGATGTGAATATTGGCAGTACTAAAGGCGGCGAAATGAGTAATTCCGTTGAAGCTTTTATGAACTTTACACCCACAGATGAGTTGGCACTACGCGTAGTCGCTTACAATGACAAACAAGGTGGATGGATTGACAATATCCTGAATAAACCTGGCGAAGGCGGTTACATTGGCAGCCCTGTTGTTATTGATAGAATATCAGGTGGTCCCCTAAGCGATCCACTGAATACACCAATTGTGTCACCTCAAAATGGTAGCCTAGTAGAAGATGATACTAACGATGCAATTTATGCAGGTGTTAGATTTGGTATGTCATACTTGATCAATAATGATTGGTCATTATTGGTGCAACACACTGCTCAGTCTCTTGAAACAGAAGGCGTGTTTTCTTACGATCCTAACCTCGAAGGTGTAAGCTCTGTTAACCGTTTTGTTCCTGAAGACAATGATGATGAGTTTGGACTCACCACTTGGACGTTAAAAGGGCGTTTAGACAAGCTTGATGTGGTATACACTGGGGGTTATCTTGACCGTGAAATCAGTTCAACTATCGATTATACCGGTTATACCAACGGTGGTTTGTTCTCAGCTTATTATGTGTGTAGTTATGGTAGCTATAATGATGGCATCGTTGCCCCAGAAGATGAAGCCTGCTTAGACCCAACTAAGTATTATAAAGAACAAACAGATACTTCGCGTATAACGCACGAGCTTCGATTCAATACTGATGTAGACAATGCGTGGCGTGTGACTGCTGGTATTTTCTATGATGACCAAGAGCTTGGAACCGTTGGTCAGTTCAAAATTGCCAATACAGACTTAGGCGCGTTCACTAACTTGGGTAAATCTCTACCAGGTTCTGAAGGAATTAACAGTAATGGCGGGCCTTTCGAGTCAGGCATTAGTTTTGTCAATGACGTGACCCATACCATCGAACAAGTCGCAGTATTTGGTCAGGCTGAATACGATCTTACTGATAAGTTAACGGCAACGTTAGGCGCACGTTGGTATCAAATTGATGACATATTTAAAGGCTCAACAACAAGTACTGATGTTAGCCGCAGAATTCGCGCGTTTGGTACTCAAGACCCAGCAGAGCTAGACTTAGCAACTAAAGATGGCCCAGGGGTACTTCAAGCAGCCATTGCAAGCGGCCAGTTAGATGTTAGTTTATTAGACGATTCCGGCACTTTAACAGTCGACGATACTATCTTTAAAGCATCGCTAGATTACAAAATGAATAGCGACATACTGTTATTCACTTCTTACTCAGAAGGATTTAGACCTCCAGTAACCAATCGTCAAGGTGGTGACCTTGCGAGTAATCAAAGTGGTGCATTTGATGGATTCAGAATACCTGTTTATTCCACCACCGATAGCCTTGATAATTTCGAATTTGGTGTAAAAGGTGACTTTTTAGATGGTATTTTACGCGTAAATGCGACTGCTTTTTACTCTGAAATAACCGATTTACAAACATCACGTTATGACCCAACTAATATCAGCTTTTTAGTATTTACTGATAACGTGGGTGATGCAGAAATAAAAGGTATTGATGCTGACATCACGTGGTTAGCAACAGACAACTTAGTCATTAACGCTGCTTTTAGTGTATTAGACACAGAATTAACCCGTGTTAATGCTGAACTAGCAGGTATTGCTCCCGGTGTAGGTTCACGTCTGCCTTATTCAGCCGAGTTTTCAGGTAATATTCGCGCACAATACTATTTTGAACTTGAAGGCGGCTATGATGGTTACGTTAACGCATCGGTTAGCTACACGGGTGACCGTTTAGCTGGAATGTCTATGGATGCTTATGTGACCGAAGACGCTACCCGATTGATTTACGGTACTGGCTCAGGCTTACCTATTCAAAATGAAGCAGCCACTTATGACGGTACATCATTTCAAGACTCGAATGGTGACGTTTTCCAAGGTGGGCGTTACATTCAAGAAAGTTACGCGATTGCCAATGTATCTGTTGGTATTACCAAAGACGACTGGAAAGCTGAGCTGTATATAAACAACATCGCTGACGAAAGTGGCGTGTTGTATATTGATACACAGCAATTTACGCCAAAAGTTGTGACTAACCGTCCTCGCACAGTAGGATTAAGACTGTCTTACGATTTTTATTAAACTAGACAGTTTTTAATAAAGAAAGGCAAGCGTTTAGCTTGCCTTTCTTTTATGTATTGAAAAAACGCGAAGTAATTACAATTTGATCGTAATATAAGACTTAATCATCTGGAGGTAGTACGTGGAAAAAAGCGTCAATGAACAAAGCAGTAAAAGCCACATCAAGATTGACGATATCAAACGTACATTACAATCAGGTGATATTAACAACGCCATATTACTGTCGAAGCAAGTACTGGACACTCAAGATAATAATCAAAACAACCTTCAAGAAAAAAATGAAGTGTTATATCTTTTGGCCGTTTCCCAGCGTACAAAAGGTTTGGTTGATGAAGCAAATCAAACAGTCAAAACACTCATCGCTGCAGATCCCAATTACGCACGTGCTCATCAAGAAAATGGCTACTTATCACTGAGTGTAGGCAATAAGCCTAACGCAGCAACAGCGTTTGCCAAAGCCACTAGGCTTAATCCCGCATTATTATCTAGTTGGCAAAAATTAGCACCTCTTTATCATGATTTAAATCATATCGAAGGACAGAAATTTGCGACTCAACGGATAGAATACCTGATGCAATTACCGGCAGAAATTCGTGGTGCTCAAGATCTTATGTATGAGGGCAAATTAGGCCTAGCAGACATTATTTGTCGACGTTTTTTGCAAAAACATAAACATAATGTCGAAGCCATGATGCTACTGGCTGAAGTTGGTATGAAATTAAAACTTTTCCACGAAGCCGAATTCATATTAGAAAGCTGTGTTGAAATACATCCAAAACATGGAGCCGCAAGAGCAGAGTTTGTGAAGTTATTATCTAAGCTAGGTAAATTTAGTCAAGCTAAAATACAAGCCGAAATCTTGCTAAACGAGTACCCAAATAATCATCTATATCTAGCAGCGAAGGCAAGTGCGATGGTAGGTATTGGTGAAGTTGAAGAAGCTATTAATCTATATCAACAAATTATCAGTAAACGCAATGAGCGACCTGGTATACAACTGCTACTTGGCCACGCCTACAAGGCAAGTGGCAACATTGTTCAAGCGATAGCGGCTTATCAGCAAGCTTACAGAATACGCGCTGATTTTGGCGATGCTTACTGGAGCTTAGCCAATACTAAAACTTATCGGTTTACAGATAAAGAATTAGTTCTAATGAAAGCTCAACTGGATAGAGTCGAAATTGATCAAGATGATAAGGTTCATCTTGAGTTTGCGCTTGCTAAAGCCTATGAAGATCGCAAACAATTCGACACAGCTTTTAGCTATTATAAAAATGGTAATGCTTTAAAAAACCAACACAGTCATTATTCACAAACCAATGTAAGCGAACAAGTTGCAGCTCATAAAGCAGTGTTCACTAAAGATTTTTTCACAACGCATCAAAATATAGGCGACCAAGCTGCGGACCCAATTTTTATAGTTGGGCTTCCTAGAGCTGGCTCGACATTACTAGAACAAATACTTGCATCTCATTCGCAAGTAGACGGTACCATGGAGTTGCATGATGTCCTGGGGTTGGCAGCAAAACTAAGTGGTAACAAAAGCGGTTATCCCAATGTTGTCAATGAAATAGACCCGACATATTTCGCTCGTTTTGGTAAAAAGTTTATTGAAGACACCCGCTCCTATCGTCAAGGTGCAGCATTTTTCATTGATAAGATGCCAAATAATTTTATGCATATTGGCCTAATTAAATCCATGTTACCCAATGCCAAAATAATTGACGCCAGACGTGACCCTATTGCTTGCTGTTTCAGTGGTTATAAGCAGCTATTTGGTGAGGGGCAAGAGTTTTCGTATGACTTAGATAATCTTATTCACTACTATCAATCATACCAATCCCTGATGACACATTGGGATAACGTGTTACCAGGTTATGTATTAAAAGTTCAACACGAGGACGTGATAGACGACCTAGAAACACAGGTCAGACGTATTTTAAATTTTTGTCAATTACCTTTTGAAGCATCGTGTTTGCACTTTTATAAAACCAAACGCAGCATAAAAACTCCTAGTTCAGAGCAGGTCCGTCAGCCGATTAATTCTGCAGCAAGAGAGCAATGGAAGAATTTTGAAACACACCTCACTGCATTGACCAGTGTTTTTACAAGCAACTAGAGCATTCGT
>JBNMPD010000222.1:0-4955 GCA_051276225.1 Flavobacteriales bacterium | reverse complement strand
GGGATCTAAAATTATTTGCTTGGCACTTATCTCTCGATATATAGCTTTTCAAAGCACCCCCTAATTGGACGAAAATAAAGCGAGTAACATACTTTATTTCTATGCTGTACCGATTAAGAACTTAAGAAATATTCAGACATTGTCACATGTCGAATAGAAGCGACCTCTGCAGCTTTTAAACGCTTACTTTGAGGTGGTTTGAGTATAGGTAGCTATGTATAATCATTTACCCATTTACTTTGACTAAGAATGACATGCCGACCGACCCTTTAGATGACATGCCAAAAATCAGGCTAGAAAAAGATGACTTGGAGTCCTTTCATCGTACTAGGGCTCAATCAACCAAAAAAAAGTCAAAAAAAGGTAACCTACTAGATGAACAACCCTCTGCAGTAAGTTCACCATCATGGTTTGCTATTTTGTTTTTACTGATCATTATTGTTGGTGTAACGAGTTATTGGTCGTTTCAACAATATGAAGTGTTACAACATGCACAAAATCGTATTACAGAACTAGAAAGCCGTTTATCTGCAACAGGTAAAGATATAGATCAATCAGCTGCAGCGTTGCAGATTAAAGTATCTGAGCTGAGCGTTAAAACTGAGGATTTGTGGGTTCAAATGGATAAACTGTGGGCATCTGCTTGGCGACGTAACCAAAATGAAATTATCGCATTAAACAAAACAGTCATGGCGCTAAAAGTATCAAGTGAAAAAAGCATAAGAAGCCTGAACAGTGAAACCGCAGATAACTACACAACTATAGGTTTACTTAAGGAGCAATTAGAAAATCAGACTGATTTACTCAAAAATTTAAACGATAGATTTGGCCAAATCAATAATGTTGATACTAACTTTGAACAGCAACTTGCGAGTCTTCGTGAAAAACTGATATCGACTGCCTTAGCTAATAATAACTTAACCAATCAAATTGATGATTTGCGCACAAGAATATTGGCTACAGAAAAAAAGGCTAACGAGGTAAAAGTTTTATCCGCACCAAGCATAACGCCTCTTTAGTAAATACCAGATAAAAAAATAGAGCGATATATCGCTCTATTTTTTTAATTATGTTCTGAACTACTCTGCGGGGCTTTCATCCGATCTTTTAGCCGCAGACTCTTTGATTAAGGTCTGCAACTCTCCTTGCTGTGTCATTTCCATGATAATGTCACACCCGCCAACTAACTCACCATCAACCCAAAGTTGGGGAAAGGTTGGCCAATCTGCATATTTAGGTAATTCAGCTCGAATATCAGGGTTTTGTAAAATATCTACGTAAGCAAACTGCTCGCCACAAGACATCAAGGCTTGAGTGGCCTGAGCAGAAAAACCACAGTTAGGTAGTTTAGGTGAGCCCTTCATATACAAAATTATAGGATTTTCTTCAATTTGTTGCTTAATTTTTTCAATAGTGTCCATAGCGGCTCTCATTTAAAATTGTAGTAACTACGATCTGGCGATAAGTTTAGCGTTTTCAACTCAAAATTAATACTCTACTGATCTTTTGTTTGATCGTTTTAGTAAATTACTTACTCATAATTAAGTTACTTTGCACTTGAAAAACATAATCAAGACGCAATATATGACTGTAATTGAATAAGTTCTAACGAATAAAAAATCTTTGCTTTTACATTGCTATGTAAAGTAATAGCATTCATTGGTTCTGAATTAAATTATACATCACCCTTTACGGAGAAATAACATGGCTTTTGAATTACCAGCACTTCCTTATGAAAAGAACGCGCTAGAACCACATATCTCTGCAGAAACCTTGGAATACCATTATGGCAAACACCATGCGACTTACGTTGCTAAGCTAAATGGTTTAGTTGAAGGTACTGAACTATCCAGTAAAAGTTTAGAAGATATCATTAAAAATTCTGAAGGTGGCGTGTTTAATAATGCGGCACAAGTCTGGAACCACACATTTTATTGGAGCAGTCTAAGCCCTAATGGCGGCGGCGAGCCAACTGGTGCTTTAGCAGGTGCGATTAATGCTAAGTGGGGATCTTTCGCAGATTTCAAAGCAGCGTTAAACGATAAAGCAGTAAACAACTTTGGTTCTAGTTGGACTTGGCTAGTTAAAACAGCTGACGGTAGTTTAGATTTAGTTAACACTAGCAACGCTGCTACGCCTTTAACCGATCATAACCTAACGCCTCTACTTACCGTAGATTTGTGGGAACACGCTTATTACATCGATTATCGTAATGCTCGTCCTAAATACCTTGAAGGTTTTTGGGCATTAGCTAATTGGGATTTTGCTGCGGCAAACTTCGCTTAATAACGAACTATCCAAAAAATAAATAAAAGCCCTGTTAATCAGGGCTTTTTTTTTGCTGTTTTTCAGCAGACAATGACTCCCAACTAAATATTATATAATTAGATTTCTATGTCAGTTACTAAGATAATTTGTGCCATTACTTTTGCGTTATGCATTCAACTTTCACAACTGGCTTTTGCTAGCGGCAATGGCATAGTGGTATTCCAATCAGATTTTGGTTTAAGTGATCAGGCTGTATCTGCGATGCATGGCGTGGCACTGGGAGTAGATAAAAATCTTAAAGTAGAAGACTTAACTCACGATATTCCTGCCTACAATATTTGGGAAGGGGCATATCGTTTGGATGCAGTCGCTGATTTTTGGCCTGCTAACACAGTATTTGTTTCCGTTGTCGACCCAGGTGTGGGCAGCGAACGAAAATCAGTCGTATTAAAAACCAAATCTAATCATTATTTTGTCACCCCAGACAACGGCACTTTAACCCTTGTGGCTAAACGTTTAGGCATTGCTGAGGTGCGGGAAATAAATGAGAAAGTCAATCGATTGAAAGGCAGTGAAGCATCCCACACTTTTCATGGTCGTGATGTGTATGCTTACACGGGCGCAAGATTAGCGGCCAGCGCAATCAATTTTGAGCAGGTTGGACCTAAATTAGCATCAGAAGTATTTAGTATTCCGTTTGAAGCAGCACGTATCGATGACAACAAGTTAATTGGTGGTATTCCCATACTGGATCCTGCTTATGGCAATGTATGGACCAATATCCCTATGTCATTATTGCTGTCACTCACAAACGCTGAAGACTACGTAAGCCTTTATACACAAGATTTTTTAGTTACCGTCACACATGCAGGTAAACTTGTTTTATCTGAAACCATCAGTTTTGAACGTTCCTTCGCTGGTGTTGAAGAAGGTCAGCCTCTACTTTACGTTAATAGTTTAGAAAACTTAGCGTTAGCACTCAATCAAGCTAACTTTGCCAGCAAATTCGATATTCAAGCTGGCGGTGAATGGCGAATTGAAATTGTCACTAAATAAAGAACCCTCATGACTGAACAACAAAACAACCCACTTCATGGCCAAACGTTGCAGTTCATTCTAGAAACGTTAGAAAAGCAACTCGGCTTTGAAAAAATGGGGCAGCAAGTCAAAATAAACTGTTTTACGAGCGATCCTTCAATTAAATCTAGCTTAAAGTTTCTTCGTAAAACGCCTTGGGCAAGAGAAAAGGTTGAACAGCTGTATTTATCTCTTCTTATAACTTCGGCGAGTCAAAAGGCTAAGAAACCAACAGAAGCATTTGTTTGGCCAGATATTACTAAAGATAATCCTAATAAAAATCCTAACTAATATTTATCAAAGAATCTCAATCAATTGAAGGAAACCTGAATGAGTAAAAATGTAGACTCACTTTTTAAACCTTTTAACTTAATAAACTTGTCACTTGAAAATAGAATTGCCATGGCTCCCATGACTCGTAGCTTTTCACCCGAAGGCATCCCTTCAGAAGATGTAGCGAGTTATTATCGCCGCCGCGCGGAAGGTGGTACTGGTTTAATTATTACCGAAGGTACAACGGTTAATGATCCTGTTGCTACCATGGATGGAAAAATCCCCCAAATACACGGCCAACATCCTCTAGCAGGTTGGGAAAATGTGGTCAAGGAAGTGCATGCTGTTGGAGGTAAGATTATGCCTCAATTATGGCATGTTGGTATGGCCCGTAACCCAACAAAAGCCCCCTACCCTGAACTGCCTAGTGTTGGACCCTCTGGTCTGTTAGCACCGGGTAAACAGGTTGCGGAGCCTCTAACAGTGGTACAAATTCATAACCTAATAGAAAGTTTCACCAATGCAGCCGTAGATGCAAAACGAGTGGGATTTGATGGTATTGAAATACACGGTGCACATGGTTATTTGCTTGATCAGTTTTTCTGGAGCGGTACCAACCAGCGCAATGATGAATGGGGCGGCAGCATGGCTAATCGTGGTCGCTTTGCAGTGGAAATAGTCAAAGCTATTCGCGCAGCTACTGGCCCTGACTTTCCTATTCTTTTGCGATATTCGCAGTGGAAACAACAAGATTACAACGCTCGTTTAGCAGAGTCACCACAACTTTTAGAGGCGTTTTTAGCGCCACTCAGTGATGCTGGTGTAGACATTTTTCATTGTTCGACTAGGCGCTACTGGGAGCCTGAATTTGATGGCAATGACCTAAACCTTGCAGGCTGGACCAAAAAACTAACAGGTAAACCAACAATGACCGTAGGCTCTGTAGGCTTAAATGGCGATTTCTTTGGTGCCTTTTCAGGTAAAAGTTCCACTACCCGTTCGATAGATGATTTACTAGAGCGTCTTGATAAAGGCGAGTTCGATTTAGTCGCTGTTGGACGTGCCTTACTGCAAGATCCACAGTGGGCAAACAAAGTCCGTCAGGGGCAAATGAACGAACTGAAAACTTATTCAGGCGACGCCTTAGCCACGCTATCTTAGTTTACGAGTACATATAGAAAAGCGCCCATAACATCAGGGCGCTTTGATACAAATTAAGAAAACTTCATAACAACTCAATCATATAATGGTCAATTTGTATCAAAGATATATAGGCTGCTATGCTGATTTACACAAATACAAGATGAGTTCAAAAACGTAAAAAAGCCGACCCATAA
>JBNMPD010000221.1:0-4987 GCA_051276225.1 Flavobacteriales bacterium | reverse complement strand
CATCTGAGAAGATATTTTTGTAAAAGTAGTAGCAATAACAGTCAATATACGCCAACGTATATGACGCTTAACATCTATAAGGTAACCATGAAATCACTCTACTCAATTGGTTTAGTGTTATGTTTTTTAAGTGCCTTTTGGCACTCAAACAATATGGCATCAGAGCAGGTGGTGATATCAAAACACAACTCTCATGTAGACTTATTAGGCAAAATTGACTGGCTTATTACTAAAAAAAATATGCAATTATCGGACATTCAACATTTACAAGGTTGGCAACCCAGTTACATACCCAATCAAGTAAGCCAAGATAAAAGCTTATGGGGAAAATTCAAAATTGTGTTTGATGACCCTGACGAGGAACAGTATTTTTTAACTGTAGGCAATCCTCAGTTGGATTATGTTGATGTTTTTTTATTAGATGAAAAAGACCGTATTCTTGGCTCTTACTTAATGGGTGGTAATCGAGATTATGTACAACGTCCTTTCAGACATAGATTATTTATCACCCCAATCAGTTCCGATCAACAAGAAATAACGGTTTATTTAAGACTCAACGACGATGGTCCGTTAGTCTTTTCTGTAGACTTAGACACACAATCATCACTCGTCGAAAGAGAACAATTACTTTTAGCCATCATCGGTTTTATTAGTGGTGGACTTGCTTTGCTCGCCTGTTATTTTTTGATTACTTATATTTTTATGCGCAGTCCCGTTCGTTTTTGGTTTGCTCTTTCCAGTGCCTCATTTTTGTTATTGTTTTTAAACGCCAAAGGCGTACTGGGTCAAATAACTGGGATCACTGCCTACATTTCCAATCTTACCTGTGCATTGTCTGGGCTATTGTTATTAACGTCAGCAAAAGTTACTTTTGCAATTTTAGAAAGAGTCCCAACTATTTGGCGCTACGCTTTGTATAGCTTCGGATTTATTACTCTGGGCATGGCTTTTTCTTCAGACAGCGGTCAACAAATCACATTTTCAGTGCTGATGGCTGTATTGTTTGGAGTGCTTGTTGGATTATTAGGTTTTTTCTATCATAAACCTGATAAAAAAATTGCTAATTTAGTTTGTCTGTTAGGACTGTCATGTATCGCCTTAAGTGGCTTTGGTCAAGTAACATTATTCTTATCTGGCATTGCATTAACACAAAAAACATCCCTATTTTTTGCCATGATAATCATGCTGGGTATTATGCTGATCGCATTAGCCATTGAAGCCCATGAACGTGTGTTGACATACCGTCACAACATGCAGCAACAACTCACAATCAAAGATCTACAGCACTTTTACGACTTGTTCAGGAATTCAGCAGAGGGCTTATATACCTCTGGTCTTGATGGCCGATTAATAAGCGTTAACCCTGCGATGTGTTCTCTATTTGGTTATCTCGACGAGGCTGAGATGTTGCGAGAGGTGCATAACGCAGACCAGTTTTATGCCAATCCTCAAGACCGCGCAGTGATGCTTGGAGAAATACATAAAGGCGGCAAGGTTATTGGCAAAGAAATAAAAGGGGTACGCAAGGATGGCAGTGAATTTTGGTTCTCAATCTCTGGGCAAATAAAACAAGAAGACGAAAAGCAGTACTTGTTTGGTTCAATAACAGATGTAACCGAACGAAAGCAGTCGAATATTAGTTTGGAATATCTGGCTACACATGACTCACTCACGGGGGTCTATAATAGACGCGAATTTGAACGGCGTCTGCAAAGTAGCTTACTGCGTGCTCAAAATCAAAATAGTGATTTAACATTACTTTATATGGACTTAGACCAATTTAAGGTGGTCAACGATACCTGCGGCCACAAGGCAGGCGACTTGTTAATTAAACAACTATCACAAAAACTTAATGCAGTAGTGATGGACAAGGGCACGTTAGCAAGACTTGGCGGTGATGAGTTTGGTGTGTTGCTTGAAGGCGATAATGCGCAAATGGCTTACTTGCTAGCGAACAAACTACTCAATGCGGTACAAGAGTTTCGTTTTATTTGGGAAAACCGAATCTTCACCTTAGGTATTAGTATTGGCCAAGTGCCTTGGCATCCTGACATTAACACGCCAGAGCAATTATTAAGTATGGCTGATTCGGCCTGTTATTTAGCCAAAGAAAGTGGTCGAAACCAAGTGCATACCTATTCTTCTAAAGATGAACATATGCTGCGATACGAGTCTGAAATATCTTGGGTGTCAGATATCAACCACGCAATACAAAACAACAGTTTTGAATTGTATTACCAACATTATCAAGCGCTGTCTCAACGTCCTGAGGGGCATCACTATGAAATATTACTTAGAATGCGCGATAAGCAAGGCAACATTGTGTTTCCTGGCACGTTTTTACCTGCTGCCGAACGTCATAACCTGACAGCTCAAATAGACCGTTGGGTAGTAGAAAATTACTTTAGTTGGTTGTCAAATAACCCGCAACATAAAGCAGAATTGACAAGAGTAAGTATCAATCTAAGTGGCCACTCATTAGCAGATAAAGAACTCAAACTGTTTGTTTTAAATGCTTTTGAGAAGCACAAAATTCCTTATAAAAAAGTATGTTTTGAGATTACCGAGAGCATGGCTATTCTAAAATTAGATGAAACGTTGGAATTTATTAACACCTTTCATAAATTAGGCTGCTTGTTTGCTTTAGATAATTTTGGTAGTGGATTTTCTTCTTACAATTATTTGAAAAACTTACCCGTAGATCAGGTCAAGATAGACGGTAGTTTTGTAAAAGACATACTGGTTGACCCCATCAATATGGCTATGGTGAATTCGATTAACGACGTGGCTAAAGCAATGGGAATGGAAACAGTGGCTGAGTTTGTTGAATCAACTGAAATAATGGTCGAGCTAGGTAAAATGGGTGTTGATTTTGCCCAAGGATATGGCGTTGCTAAGCCTCATGCACTAGCTGATTTTACTCAACATAGATAATCGTAAGCTATTGTAAAAAACTTAATCATGCCCATATTGTGAACTCTTTATTAATAAGGCGTGTATTTAAGCTTGAATCCTCGAGTTATCAATAATTGGGTATATTACCCGCAACTTTCCCTTTAATTAAGTACGTTTTACAAAATATGAAGCCTAAAATAGAGCAGTATCAATATGTTAGTTCGGCCGAATTACCCACACATTGGGGTAAATTTCAGATCCATGGTTTTATTGATAATGAATTAGATCAAGAACATGTGGCCCTATCGTATGGTCAATGGGATGCGGATGATATTGTGCCTATTCGTATTCACTCGGAATGTTTGACCGGCGATGCGTTATTCAGTACCCGTTGTGATTGTGGTGCTCAACTAGAAAAAGCATTACAAAACATTGTTCAGCAAGGCAAAGGAGTATTGTTGTATCTGCGTCAGGAGGGCAGAGGCATAGGGTTGCTCAACAAAATTCGCGCCTATCAGTTACAAGACAAAGGCATGGATACCGTCGAAGCAAATGAACACTTGGGTTTTGATGCTGATATAAGAGATTATGGGATATGTAAGTTGATATTAGATAAATTGAACATCAAGAACGTCAACTTGATGACGAACAACCCCAAAAAAAGTTTGGCTTTATCTAACATGGGAATTAACGTGGCACATCGTACACCCATTGACCATGGGATAACAGATGATAATAAACGCTACATTCGCACTAAAACAGAAAAGTTAGGTCATCAGTTCGATAAACATCTTCTCAAATAATATTTTCTTAATGAACATTCAGCCATGGTTAAGGCTGACAAATGTATAACCTACTTCACAATCTTGAATACTGACTCCATTTGATTGTAGAAATGGAGTTTCGGTTACATAAGGAAAGAGTTATGCGAAACCAAACCAGGTACCTATTTGTTTATTTATGTGTTTTATGTTTATTGGTAGCCAGTGTTGTGCAACTTGCACAGGCACAGCAGGATGTAAGCCCAAAGACCTCTGAAGTTGCGGAACTTGATCAAGCTCAGATAGATCAGATGTTAGCGCCCATTGCCCTTTACCCCGATACGTTACTTTCTCACATTTTGGTGGCATCAACCTATCCGTTAGAGGTGATCCAAGCTGCTCGATGGCGTGCAGCCAATCAAGATTTAAATGAACAACAAGCTCTCAATGCAGTAGAAGATAAAGACTGGGATCCCAGCGTTCAAGCCTTAGTACCATTTAATGACCTATTACAGAAACTCAGTGAAGACTTAGATTGGTTACAGTCCTTAGGCAGTGCATTTTTAATAAATGAACAACAAATCCTAGCAAGTGTTCAAAATCTACGTCAAAAAGCCTATGAGCAAGGCAACTTGACAAATAATGACTATGTGGATGTTGAGCAAGAAGAAGGGATAATCAGCATAGAAACTGTGCGTAAAGAAGTGGTCTACGTGCCTTACTACGATACGCGCGTTGTTTATGGAAATTGGTGGTGGCAAAACCATCAGCCTTATTATTGGCATAGACCCAGTCACAGCATTTTTAATGCAGGTCTGTATTGGAGCATAGGGTTTAATATTCACCCTCGTTTTTATTTTGGCGGTTTTCATTGGCGTAATCGCCATGTTGTCGCTAACTATCACTACCGTAGTCATGCAGACAGATACTGGTCGAATGGCCACAACAATCGTCAAGTTGTGCGAGTTAAAGAATACCCACGCTGGAGTCATAACCAACAACATAGACGAGGTGCACAACATCGCGTTAATGGACAGCGTATTGTGCGTAGCATTGATGGTGGCAGTAAAAGTAAAGGCTACCAAAAGATTGATAAACAGAGAGTTTTAAACGTAAATAACTATGCCAATAAATATGTTAATAAACATAACAAAAACAAAGCTATACGGGTCAAACAAGCGTTAGGCGATCCACAAAAAATAGTTGTTCAGACAAAAACATTCAAGACAAATAAGTCAGTGAGTAATAAACAGCGGATTGTCAAACATAGTAAAAACCAACAAACACAGAAACTGAGCAATGATTATCGACCTAATAAAACTGCCAAATTT
>JBNMPD010000220.1:0-5003 GCA_051276225.1 Flavobacteriales bacterium | reverse complement strand
CAGAACTGCCGCCTATGCAGTCAATAAGCTAATAAGCTAATTTTTCAACTTTTTGTCTAACTCTAAGCCTAATTCATCATCTTGCATTTTCTTTAATGTAACGGCCGCTTCGAGCCTCTTGATATTAACCGGTTCTAACATGTTTTAATTCTGTAGTTGTGCAGGTAGCCAATTTTTAGAGACCTGACTTAGTACTCAAGTGTCATTGGGAAAAATTTGCCTAGCCTTACATTTTTGTAGTTATGCTGACTCCACATATACCTCTGTAAAAAGGACACTCAAGTTATATGATTTTGTATGTTTGATATTATTGGCACAAAAATAAAGCGTTCATTTACTGATGGTTTAACTCATTACATTAATAGTTTTTGTGATTATCTTCCAAAAGCTGAGGAATATTATGCGCTAAGCAGCAATAGCTAAGTGACAACTCGTGACGGCTGTAGTTGACCGCTCTTTTTTAGATAACAAGTTCTATATGGCTAATGTAATACCAATAACTGATAACCGAGAATCATTTAAGGGGGGTGGGGGAGAGTTATTCAAATGGGGTAAGCCGTTTGTGCATTTTCTTTATGTTTTTTTAAAACTCTAATTTAATGTAAATTTGAAGTGCTAATATTTGAAAAGCATATTGAATATATTCAGTATTTTCTTCACACTAATATTCTGCATAAACGTGGGTAAATTTGATGAGTATTTTGGTTTCAGCTGTGATTTTTTTAGCCGCAACAGTGATCGCGGTTCCTATTTTTAAGAAATTCAAGTTAGGTGCCATCTTAGGTTATTTGGTCGCTGGGCTGATGATTGGGCCGCAAGTGATGAATTTAGTCAATGATCCAGTGACCATATTGCATTTTGCCGAACTTGGTGTGGTATTGCTGCTATTTGTTATTGGCTTGGAGTTACAGCCAAAAAAACTCTGGAAAATGCGTAACCAAATTTTGTTTACCGGCGGTGGGCAATTAATAATAAGTGCACTAATAATCGCGCTTATTTTACATTTTATACTGACATTTTCTTGGGTCATATCACTAGTTGTAGGTTTGTCTCTAGCATTATCTTCTACCGCATTCGCAATTCAGCTAATGACAGAACATCGCATTCTAAAATCCCCCCCGGGTCAACGGGGCTTTTCTATCCTGTTAATGCAGGATTTGGCGGTTATTCCCATATTGTTACTAGTCGAAAATCTCTCAACTACAGAAGATCATTCTACACCGTCTTGGTGGATAAGCGTATTAGCCATAATGGCTGTCTTAGCTGTGGGGCGTTACTTAACCAACCCGTTTTTACGCCTAGTGTCTAAATATGGTAGCGAAGAAGTGATGACTGCGGCTGCGTTACTTATCGTTATAGCCACCGCTGTAGGCATGCAGGAAGCAGGGCTGTCGATGGGCATGGGCGCATTTGTAGCTGGTATATTGCTTGCTAACTCTAGTTTTAGACATCAACTCGAAGCTGAAATTGAACCTTTTAAAGGGTTGTTACTGGGGCTGTTTTTTATTGCTATAGGCATGAATTTAGACCTAAGCTTATTGGTGTCAAAACCGCTGTTTATTGTATCGGCCAGTGTCATTTTAATACTGATTAAAACGGGTGTTATTTTTTCAATTCTAAAGATGGCTAAACAACGCAAAACTGATGCAATCCGCATTGGTTTGATGTTATCCCAAGGTGGCGAATTTGCTTTTGTAGTGATGGCACAAGCGTCGGGCAATGGATTGTTGCCAATGCAAATTGGCAATGAAGTAACATTAATTGTGGGTATCTCAATGGCACTGACAGCCCCTTTAGTTATTTTACATAGTATCTGGTTTACTAGCAGAAATTGTCCGGCTGTGTATGACAATTCGGCTGATTTTGGTGAGCCTGAAGTATTAATTGCAGGGTTTGGACGATTCGGTCAGGTATCAGGTAGGATTTTAGCCGCCAACAATATTCCTTTTACTGCACTGGATAAAGACGCTGAGCATATTGAATTTGTTAGGCAGTTTGGTAACAAAGTTTTTTTTGGTGATGCTTCTCGATTGGACTTGTTGGAGGCTGCAGGCATAGAACATGCGAAGGTAATTTTAGTGGCTGTTGATGATGAAGATGATGCATTTAAAATTGCAGAATTAGTCAGGCAACATTTTCCTGCTGTAAAAATTATTGCTAGAGCAAGAAATCGTTATACAGCGGTTAAATTTTATAACCTTGGTATTCAAACCAATGTCAGAGAAGTGTTCGCTGGTGGCTTGGAGGCCGCAAACATGCTGTTACGAGCATACGGGCTCAGTGAAACCGAAGCCACGGGTTTAATTGATATTTTTTCTGTTCACGATAAAAGTTTGTTAGAAACGACTATGATGCAAAATATGGATTTTGATCAATTAATCGCAGTCAGTAAACAAGGTCGACAAGAGTTACAAAATCTATTTGAAAAAGATAAGCAAAAATTTTGACTGATTGAACCCGCGAGCCTTTGGGCAGATAGCTTGATCAATATTGGCTGAGCGCTAATTACATGGCATGTTTTGTCACACAACAGCTTTGGATTAAAAAGGAAATCATATGTTATGTTCAGGTTGTCAAACAGGAACCCTCAATCCAAGCTCTATTGAGGGATTATTCAGGGCGCACACATGTTCATATTGTGGTGGTGATTGGGTGTTAATTGAAGATTATGCAGTATGGCGAGAGCGGCACCCTGATTATGAGTTTGCTAAAGGCATCTATTTTGAAGAAATTAATATAACCGATACAAAAGAAGCCATGTTGTGTCCGATAACACAAACTATCATGCGAAAGTTTAAGATATCAGCAACCAATACTCATCGACTAGATTATAGTGCTGCAGTAGGTGGTTTATGGTTAGACAAAGGAGAATGGGAGTTGTTAGTCAGCGAAGGGTTAGCGGGCAGCTTAAATACGCTAGTCACCGATGCATGGCAACGCAAAATTCGCCAGACCAGTGCTAAAGATAGTTTTGTCGATATTTACCATGATAAGTTTGGAGACGATGTTTATATGAGGATAAAAGAGATGCGAGAGTGGCTGAATACACATCCACAAAAAGCTGATTTACGTTCATATCTAATGGCCGAAGATCCTTATTCTGCAAAGCGTTAATTGTTGTCTGACTCATAAAGTTACTGTTGTTTGACTACGTTCATGTCACCCACAGTCTTCATCACTTTTATTAGTGAACATTTGTGAGGCCAATAAATGTGCATTAGGCGCTAATGAAAAAAGCCTCATCATCACTGAAGAGGCTTTTTTTATTATTGGCTCATTCTAAAAGGCCTTATTTGAAAGACCCTGGCCATTCGGCAGCAATGAATGTGAACACAGTCCATACAGCCAAATTTTGGCGCATATGATCGGGGTTCACTTTATCAAACGTATCGTCAGGTGTGTGGTGTAAATCAAAATAATCTGTTCCGTCCTGCATTAGATTCAGTGCAGGCACTCCCAGCGCAGCCAGAGGGATCATATCTGGACCGCCACTCGTATCACCAGTGCGACGACTAACGCCGAGTTCACCCATCAACCCCGCCATAGTATCAACAACATGTAGCGCATGAGGTGAGACATTGCTGGACGACTGAAGGCCATAAACAGGGCCTGCACCAAAATCAGACTCGGACCCAATCACATGATTTGCAATAGTACCGTCGTCTTGCCTTGCTTTGGCATAAGCACGGGCCCCGATCAATCCCAGCTCTTCTGCGCCCCAAAGAATGACACGGATGGTGCGGCGAGGGCGCTCGTTTGTATGGTTCTTAATAAAAGTTGCCGTGGCCATAGCGATGGCAACACCTGCTCCATCATCAACAGCGCCCGTGCCCAAATCCCAGCTATCCAAATGACCACCAATCACCACAATTTCATTAGTTAGCTCGCGTCCTGTTATTTCACCAATAACATTTTTGGTAACAATAGGGCCTAAATCTTTGGTTTGGATATTTAGACGAATTTTTGGAATGTGCCCGTATTCCATTAAACGCATTAACTGGTCCGCATCAGGATTCGAAAGGGCAACAGCAGGTACCGCAGTATAACCCATGGCCACATTTGTCGCGCCCGTATGCGGGTTGCGGTGGTCGTCTGTGCCGATAGAACGAATAAGTAACGCTTCTGCCCCTTTTTGGGCTGCAAGTTCGTGGCCTTTACTACGAGCAATGTTAGCCGGGCCATAGCCGGCGCCATTTTTAAGGCGTTGCATACGGTTACTGATAAAAGCGATTTTGCCCTTTAAGCTGCTATCAGCCGCTTTTTCAAGTTCAGCGTAGTTTTTGAAATGCACAATTTCAGCCTCTAAACCACCTTCAGGCGTTGATTTTGAACGGCCAAGCGCTGTTATTATCATTTTCTGGTAAGAAGGATGCAAAATTTCAGCTGTTTCTAAGCCGCGCACCCAGCCATTCATTTCTACGTCTTCGGTATAAACTTTGTCAAACCCTAGCGCCTTTAATTTATTAATACCCCATTCAATTCCCGCCTTTTCACCTGGAGTGCCAGGGTGTCGTGCGCCAACTTCTGTAGTCAACGACTTTAATATTTCATAAGCGCTATCATCATTAATGGCCTTATCACGCAGACTGGTAGCGATATCTGTAGTCTTTTTTGATACAGGAATAATGCTGTCATTAGCAAAAGTGTGGGCGGAGAGTGTTAGAGCAGCAACAGCTGCCAGTTTAATCAGTTTAATAGGAAATCTCCTGTGAGTGTTTTGTTTTATGTGGACACGTTATTCTCTTTCAAATATTTGTCCAGTGTTCCTTTACGTTGACTGTTTTTCGTTCTACTTTTTTATAGTTGTGACCAGTAGCAAAATTTTACCTTTGATTTTAATCATTTGGTCGAAATAAATATTCATATTCCACGAGATCATAAGTTTGGTTATGTCGAAAAGACATGCTCTGTCCAGTTAGTGACCTAAGGCAGCCTTTGCGGCATTTGTGTCATTATTTTTTCTAGCATAGGCACCTGTTCATAATCGCAATGCCCTGCTGCTT
>JBNMPD010000219.1:0-5037 GCA_051276225.1 Flavobacteriales bacterium | reverse complement strand
AACAGGCTAACGTTGCATTTCGAATCAATCCTGATTTTGAACTTAAGGGAGCCGCCATGAAAATGTCTGGGGGCCCTAAACAATTTGGTATCGATGCTGAAGTATTTGCTGAAATTTTTTCGATGGTAAATGAGCAAACAATAAATTTCGTGGGGTTTCATATTTTTAGTGGATCTCAAAATTTATCTGTTGATGCACTATTGGATTCTTACCGAAAATCTTTGGAACTAGCTTTTGTATTATCTAAACAGGTTAATGTCATTCCCAAGCAAATTAATATCGGCGGTGGAATTGGCATAAACTATCACAGGGGGCAAGTACCTGTGGATATTAAGCGTTTGTGCTTGGGATTACATGAATTATTAGATGAATTGGCTACCACGTTGATTGATACAGAGATCCATTTAGAGTTAGGTCGGTTTTTAGTCGCAAATGCGGGTATGTATTTATGTAAAATAGTTGACATTAAAGAGTCAAGAGGCAAAACCTTTTGGGTATGTGATGGGGGAATGCATCATCATCTGGCCAACTCTGGTAATTTAGGGCAGGTATTTAGAAAAAATTATCCCGTTTTTCTGGCAAATTGCATAGATTCGACACTAACCCAACATGTCGATATTGTAGGTCCTTTATGCACTCCACTAGATATTATTGCATCCAATATATCCCTCCCAATGGGTGAAATAGGAGGTTACGTTGCAGTTATGTTATCAGGGGCTTATGGCGCGTCAGCCAGTCCTCAAGGGTTCTTAAGCCAAGGTGAAGCTTTGGAAATGCTTATCTAAAGTGCATATACGTTATATTAGTTATATTAGTTGCAAGTAGGTTACGTTTTATCTGTCGGTGGCAATAGTCAGAACAAGTACAACACATAAATGTGACAAGCTTTTCTGTGACTCTTGCCAATATAAAGCATGAAACATTAATATAAAATAATGGTGATAATATGAATTTAAGAGTGCTTTTAGTTGAAGACAATATTGATTTAGCCAACAGTATTTTGGAGTTTTTTGCTCTCAAAAATATCATACATGACTTCGCTGGCAATGGTAATACTGGGCTTTCCTTAGCATGCAGCAATGTTTATGACGTTGTGGTGTTGGATGTTAATTTACCTGGTATCAATGGTTTAAAGGTTTGCTCGCAATTAAGACTCAAGGGTAATGATGTGCCAGTGCTCATGTTAACAGCAAGAGACACCCTGTCTGACAAACTGGAAGGGTTTGATTCTGGCGCTGATGATTACTTAGTCAAACCCTTCGCGTTAAGCGAATTATTAGCCAGAATATACTCGTTATCAAAACGAAAAAGTGGGTTAAGTAAGTGTTTCAAAGTTGATGATCTTGAGATGAATATCCAAACAAAGACAGTTACGCGGGGGGGTGAAAAGTTGGAACTTACGCCTATTTGTTGGACGATTTTAGAAGTATTAATGCGTAATTCACCAAACCTTGTGCCTAAAGAAGCATTGCTTGTTGCTATCTGGGGGGAAGAACAGCCAGATAGCGATAATTTGAAAGTACATATTCATAAGCTTCGACATGTTTTAGGGCAAGGAGCAACGCTTATTCACACAATAAGAGGGCATGGTTTTGCTATTAGAGAACAGTAACTGGAGTGTTAAAAACTACATTTTATCCGTAAGTATAATAATCGTCTCGACATTATTGGTTTTTTTCATTTGGAAAGGGACGACAATTTTTGATAAAGGCACCGACATTCCAATTATCTTTATGATGGATGCAATGTCTGAAGACTATATTGCTGAATATCAGTTAGACCGCTCTACTCCGATGCCTGAAGATGAAGATTTTGTGTTTTATGTTGAAACCGAGCAAATGCCTCAACACCTAGCTTTGTATATTAGCAAAAATAGTTCATGGACTGGTTTTAGATCTATTGAGCTATCCAATCGTAACTACTTAATTGGGCGAACAAAGCTAAATGCAGATGATTTTCTGACTATCGCTTATCATAAAACTGAT
This sequence comes from Flavobacteriales bacterium, assembly GCA_051276225.1. GTDB lineage: Bacteria > Pseudomonadota > Gammaproteobacteria > Enterobacterales > Alteromonadaceae > Paraglaciecola. Next base: position 3,052 of record JBNMPD010000219.1, on the reverse strand, counting down.
GATTCAGAACTGTCAATATCAGTCAATGCCTATCTAAATGAGGCTTTTGAACCTATTTTATGGGCTGTAATCGTCACGTTTGTTTTATCTATTTTCATGATTGTGTATATGACGTTAAAATTTATTCGTCCACTTAGAGAGCTAAAAGATTGGACATCACAATTAAACAAAAGTAGTAGAATTACAAATGTACCCAATTTTACATTTGAAGAACTTAATGGACTTGCTAACACTTTGGCAGAATCATTAAATGAAAACTTACGTTTGATTGAGAAAGATAAGTTTTTTCTCAGAGCGGCTAGTCACGAATTACGCACGCCAATATCTGTTTCTTCAGTTAATGTCGAGCTTATGAATATGTACTTAGAAATCCAAAATATTTCTCCAAAACTCACGGTGCCATTATTAAGAATAGAAAATGCTGTGAAGGACATGCAGCAGCTTTCAGAAACACTGCTTTGGTTAGATCATGAAGGAGGCTCATCCATTGAATCAACGCAGTTTGATTTAAAGTCGGCCATAAACACAATTGTCTCTGATAGTCGTTATCTACTAACAAACAAAAATGTTGATATCACGATCAATTGTGAAAATAGCAATATCACCTGTAACTTTCCCTCATTCAAAATAGTGTTGGGCAATATCGTACGAAATGCAATGCAATACACAAGTAACGGTATAATCGAGATCAGTTTGGATAAAAAAATGGCACTGATAAAAAATGTAGATAGCAACGAAACGCCAGTTAATGCAGTTAACGTGGATAATTCCGACTATGGTTATGGCTTAGGGTTAATACTGGTTGAAAAAATTTGCAATAAAGGAAATTGGAAATACTCAACGAGCAACATTGTTGGCGGTAGGGAAGTTCAAATATTGTTTGAGTAAAATGTAGTGTCTAGGAAATTTGACTAAAAAGTCCCTAGTGGCTGCAACTATAGAATCGAATATGAAGTTAATATTCGTATATATTGCGTACATATATTTCATGATTACATTCATCATCATAATTTACGTTTTATAGTAAAGAGCCCATTATTATTATCTATTATGAGTTCAAAAAAATAGGGTGTGTTGTTTTCATTGACCGCAAGCCAGACATTTATAGGTGCACTGTTTTCTGATGTTAGGGTGTAGTGATGGGTTGATACTCCATTCCCGCGGAAAGTCTTCAGCTCAAGCCCTTTGTCTTCGGTTTTCATTTGAGCAATTGAGGTTGTTTCAACGTCTAATAAGTTTATGTTGGCGGGTAACTTTTGTTGATGAATTAACCAGTACTTTGGCAAATTGGCTAATGTGGTGTGATGTGAGTTTTTAGGAAACCTTATATTTGTTGGTAGAGCTTTTGTATCCGTGAACAGCAGTTGCGAAAGTCCGAGGACTTCGCCTGCCTCGGGAATGAAATCATCTAACACTGCTATGGAAAAACTAACTAGATCACTCTCTTCCTTTTGCGCGAAATTTTTCATTTCTGAAAAACTCATCCAAAAATCTGTGCCAAAGCTTTCGATTTTCGACCAATAAGCTTTTGTTTGATCGTAAATCTTTTTATCTGCGCTAATAAGATTATTTTCGAGGGAATACAGTTCATTAGCTGTTGAATGGAGGTTTATTTCATCCCAGTCACTGCTTTTTTGGATCGTGGTGTTCTCTAAAATTTGATATCCACCTTGTAGTTTTTTTATGATTTGAACCTGCATATCTCCAACGTCATCACCTTCCTCAAAAATATCATAATTAAATGTGGCATGTGCTTCGCCGGCAGCTTCTAGGCCTTGGGTTGATGTGACAGCAATAAATATTGCAGCAAAGATGAATGGTCTGAACATGACGTTTTCCTGTTTGATCGTAATGCCCTATTCAAACTGAACAGGGCTTGGTTAATTTATAATGAAATTTTTTGTTGCGATGACATTGCAGATTAAGATTGCTATCACTGTTATTTTGCCACTTTTCGAAACACCCATTCTAATGGACCAACGTCAAAAAATTTAAGCCAAACAACACTGAAAGCGATACTACCCGCACAAAAGATCAATGCACTGAGCAGCGAAAAATCTATACTCTGGTTTTCTAAGCGTCCAATAGACTCAAGGAAACCCATGCCAACAATAATGTGTGCGATATATAAGGTGAGAGATAATTGCCCTGTTTGATAAAGATACTTAATGATCTTATTTTCAGCGAAACGTTCTGATAAATATAGACACGTAATCAGCACTAAAACGGCAGAGCTGCCAGCAGAAATTACATATTGTGGCAATGGAGGTATAATGGATGTGGAAAACAAGAATGTTATTTCTTCAGCCGTCATTACTGTGCCACCAGCGTTCTCAAGCATGTTTTTTAAGTAATAAAAACTACATTCAGTGATAACTAGAGTAATCAGAGCTACCACAAACAACTTTTTTCTTGCCAACTTTAGAGAAAGGTCTTGTCTACCCAGCCACATACCAAAAGTCAAAAAAGCGGCCCATGGGAAGACGGGATGAAAACCGTTAAAAAATATATGCCTAATCATTCCATCAACTGACCAGAAGTGATTATACGTTAATGTCTCCCAATCCCAGTTCTGATCAAAATTAAACAGCAACATCAATACTGGAAAAATCAACATGATGAACATCGATATCCACAATAAGACTTTCCCTTGATACATAAAAATAGCAGCGGCAAATAAGAAATAAAATCCGTAAAAGTGAAGAATGTCTGCTTCCCAAATTGGCGTAAATATAAGGCCAATAACTACCAGTAATAACCCGCGTTTAATAATTGAAATCCGAGTTTTTAAGACTAATGTGTTATCAACAGAACTTCTTGCTTTAGCGGTTAAAAAGGTTAATCCAATTCCTGCAAGCATCACAAACAAAGCAGATGCTCGCCCTTCAAGCAGGGTTGCAAAATTTAGTAGAAATACTTGCCCCGTTTCAGCACTCATTGCGACTTTAAAGTTAACAATAACCATGCCAAATAACGCTAAAGCTCTTGCGAGATCGTAGCCTGTCACTCTTTGTTTCATCGAAATACCTCTTAAACATAAATCCTATTGATT
>JBNMPD010000218.1:0-5046 GCA_051276225.1 Flavobacteriales bacterium | reverse complement strand
CGAGCGTTCGACGATGCATGGACTAAAACAGGTAAATTCAACTAATGCGTGATTTGCACTGAAAGGTAAAATGTATATAAATTCAATCCCCAACTCTGAGCTTGTCAATTGTTGCATAAGTTTAACAGTATAAGGATTAAACACATCGCTATCAGTGACAACCTCTTCACCGTAGAAACACTGAAGTAGTCCATTATGATTTGTTTTTAAAGGAGGCGGGCGAGTGTCAACAACCCATCTAGCAGTTAATTGGCCGCCTTGAGTAGTAACCAATGCATGATCACTAGCAGAGCTCACAGACATAACGTCACTATCAAATTGAATGTCGAAGTGTGCTTTTGCTTGCACCCGCTCCAGCGCCAGATTAATGAGCGTTTCAGATCTAATGGAGCAGTAGCGATGGTAAGGATGGCTCATCGGATAATTACAGTCATCTGCTGAAATCTCCCACTTTTGCCATTCTTGGGTAACTATTGCTCTTAGATATGTCGGAATTGAGTTGTTATTCCAAAAGCTCCATATTCGATCGTTCTGAGGGCCAGCACTGCGCTCAATAAGCTTTACTGATTGAGTATATTCAACATCATCAAGGGCTAGAAGCAAGGAAAGCCCTGCTGCACCTGCTCCGATGATGATTAAATCATAGTCAAATTCATCACCATTAACCATTGCGATGGTCACTCGTTAAAAAATTCACATTGCAGATGGAGATGCAATTTCTGTTGATGAACAGTTTCATGCTTTGCAATAGCTGCGGTTTTTAGATGCCAAAGTGCTTGACTAGACAATAATATTTTTCTAGGCTTTGTCACAAAGACTCTGCCTAGCCAGTAATGACAACCATGTTTCAATAATTTTCTTCCAATGTCTCTGTAGACATAAGTAGCCACCGCAATTGCTTGTCTGTTGCGTGCAGGAAGATAGTACAGTCCAGCTAATCCACTTTGATAATATTCTTCAGCGAGATTTAATAAAACCTTTATCGCGTCTTGAACCTGCTCTCTATGTTCAGCATTTTTTAATGTAAGTTGTGAAGCTGATAATGTGTCAACCCACTCACTCGGTAGGTAACGGCGCCCCATTTGTGCATCTTCCAGCACATCTCTGGCAATGTTAGTGAGCTGCATGGCAATACCTAAATCAATAGCAAAGGCATAACCCGTTTTTTTGGCGCCTAATATAGGGGCCATCATCAAACCAACAACACCTGCTACTCGGAACGCATATTGAATTAACGTTTCGGCAGAATGCAAAGCAACAGGTTTGAGATCCTGACTGACGCCATCAATTAAGGTGATGCCGTGGTTTCTGTCAATTTGGTATTCTTCACACAATCTAAGAAAGTCTTCCACTACAGGATGACTAGTAGTGTTTTGTGTTATAGAATTTTTCAAGTCATCAAGTTTTACCTTGGCAATCTGAACGTCTGGACTTTCATCAGCTATATCGTCCACTATTCGACAAAATCGATACAAACGCGCTGCTGCAAGACCGGTTTTTGAGCCTAAAAACAAACGCGCGAAGTTAAATGTTTTGCCGTGCTTTTTTAGTAGCTCCGTTGGATCATCGTTCATTGTTTACGATTCATTTATGAACTTGGGAATAAGTTGGTCAACAACTTTTGCCGAAGACAACACTCCCGGAAGACCTGCACCTGGGTGGGTGCCTGCACCGCACAAATATAAATTTTCTGGACCCTCGGCTTTATTATGAAACCGAAACCAAGCCGACTGCTGAAAGGTAGGAGCAATCGAAAAGCCACTGCCTTCCACACTGCAGTAGTCTTGCTCGAAATCATCCGGTGTTTTGGCAAAACGGTGCACTATATGCGAAGAAAGTTCGGGCATTATTGTCTGCTCTAATGCTTTGACAATCCTGTCCCCATAGTCTTTTTCTTGTTTAGCCCAATCTATCCCTGATAAGTTATTAGGAACAGGCGCTAACACGTAAAAAGAATCACATCCTTCAGGTGCCATGTCAGGATCAGTTGCTGTGGGGCGATGTAAGTACAGAGAAAAATCATCAGCGAGCACTTTTTTATCGAAAATGTCACTTAAAAGTGCTTTGTAGCGCTTTCCTAACCAAATAGTGTGATGAACTATGTCAGGATATTGTTTTGTTGTGCCAAAATATAAAACAAAAAGCCCCATTGATGATTTGGCATGTTTGGTTTTTATTTTTGCACTGACTGTTTGGTTTTTACTGGGTATAAGATGTCGATACAGATACTTGGGATCTATATTAGATACCAGTTTGTCGCATGCAAGAGTGCCTGAGTCAGTATGTACCTTAGTAATACGATTATCATGAATGCTTAATTTATTAACTTTGGTATTGAGCTTTATTTCAATGCCTTGCTCTTTCATAAGTTCAGCTAAACCTGAAACTAGTGCCCCCGTGCCCCCCATTGCAAAATGAACTCCCCATTTGCGTTCCAAATAATGAATAAGGCTGTAAATACTGGTTGTTGCAAATGGATTACCACCTACTAACAAGGGTTGAATTGAAAAAGCCTGTCGCAACTTATCATTTTTTAAGTGTGCACAAACCATTTGCCAAACAGTACGATAACACTTGAGTCGGATAAGTGCGGGTACCTGAGCGATCATGGTAGAGAATTTATGAAAAGGCTTATCTGATAACTGAGTAAAGCCAACATCAAATATAGCTTCAGATTGTGCCAGAAGTGAACGGTATCCTGCCTGATCTTCTGGCTCAATCTCAGCTATTCGAGCCAAAGTCTGCTCGATTGTGCCACCGTAGTCAAAATGACTACCGTCGGGGTAAACAAAACGGTACCAAGGTTCTACTGGAACTAGTTGTATGTAATCTTTCATTTGTTTGTCGAAAAGTGAAAATAGCTCTTCAAATAAAAACGGAGCAGTGACAACAGTTGGACCTGCATCAAAAATAAAACCTTCTTTATTAAATTGTTGAGCACGTCCACCTAGTTTCTCACGTTGGTCAACAATCACAACCTCATAACCTTTGGCTCTTAAGCGAAGTGCAGAGGCTATTCCACCAAATCCAGCTCCGATAACAACAGCTTTATTCATTCAACTCTACCTCAGCTTTTGCTAAAAGTTTGTGAGTCGCTGTAATCACAGACGCTGCGCAGTTTAAGGGAAGTACGCTGAGTTCTCTGTGACAACGATTCAATAAATATTGGACGCGATTGCGAGCAATCGTTATGGATTCTTCTAAGGAATACCTTGATATCAGTAAATTAATTATATTAAGTTGATCGTTTTGCTTGTCTTGTTCCCAGTCATCTAAGTCGTCGAGTATTTGATAGGCAATTGAAAACTTGTTAAGCGCAAGATTGACTGTTTTGATATGCTCATCATACCCCGCAGCTGATAATGGCAGTGCTAGCGTGAGTTGGATTAATGGACCGGATTTCATGGCGGCTATATATTCATATTCGTGTTCAGTTATTGTCGGCTGTGCATTGAGGTCCATGGATTGACCTTGAACAGTTAATGACACTGCATTATGAGTCTGAGATAAGATGGAAGGTAATGCGCTGTATGTGTCTACATCAGCTAATGAACCAAATGCAGCAGATATCATCACATCACCTGCACAAACAGCATGAGATTTACCATATTTTTTCCACACAGATTCTCTACCTCGACGAGAAATATCGGCGTCTTGTAAATCATCATGCACCAATGAGGCGTTATGGAGTAATTCTATAGTACTGGCCAAAGCAACAATTGTTTTTGAAGACAGATGAAGGGCTAACCCGGCATCAATACATAATTTTGCCCGAGTTCTGCTTCCTCCACTTGCCAAATGAAAGCAAGAAGGTTCGTTATCTTTTATTCGAAAAAGCATGCCTTCTTCACACTGCTGGAGTAAGAAGGTGGTCTGGTGTTGCATATTTTCTTTGGATTGGATCATGAATACTACTCGTATGTGTAAAAAAGTTTGCAATCCCTTATCAAGATTGCAAACTCATAAGTACAATAATTATTATTATTAATTATTCGAGTTTATTTTGCTGCTACGGTTGCTGCTTGGCTTTCGCTAGTTGCAGCGTACCAAATCAATAAACCAAAGGCGATTTTGTTAACTAAATCGGCTAAGTTGTATATAATATTCAAGGTCTCTTGGTCAGCAGTGCCTGTCATATAACCAAATACATAACCAATTGGGTAAATTGCCCAACCGACTGTTACAATCCAACGCATCGCTTTATAAGCATATTTTACTGCTTCACTGGCATTTGCTTCGGCCGCTTTACCAGCTTCTCCAAGAAAGATTTCGTAAAGTATATAGAACCAACCCAACATACCTATTACAAATCCTACCGTGATATTTAAGTACCCAGATTCAGCCATATAACCAGGTATAAGCATTACCAAAGTACCTATCAATAGACGCCAGAAAATACCTACAGACGCAACACCAATAGCACGCAAAATGAGATAAAACTCAATCATTAGCAATGGCACTGTCAATAACCAATCTATGTATCTATATACAGTGGGTGTTGATTGAGTAGCAACCCACACATCACGCATATAAAAATAATGGACTGCAGCAATAAACGTTACTAGAGCCGAAACAACCAGTGACGTCTTCCATTTTGCAGATACGCTTTGAGTTTCCCAAAGGAAAAACACTGTTGACGCCATCAGGGCCATTGATATCAGCCAAAATGAAATACCAACAAAATCGTCAGATTTTAGGTTAGCCGCAGCATGTGCTGAGGTGGGAAGCAAAAATAAAAACAATAAAGTTAATATTGATTTTACCTTAACGCTAGCAAGGCTTAACGAAATGCCTTTCCCTTTGTTAAAAGTATCATTTTTTATCATGTAAACTTCTCTTCTATGTGGATTAAAAAAAATTTAAATTCTCTACCTTGAATTTTTCATTAGTAGCATGGGGTCTACGAAGGTAATAAAAAAATGGTTCACTTTTTTGTTAACAAATATTTCACATAATTTGTTTTTAATTTTTTATCAAAGCCGTCCTCTTATAATACCTATATTTTGGAGTGTAATATCTGAGATTAACTCTTAATATTTAGCTTTT
>JBNMPD010000217.1:0-5100 GCA_051276225.1 Flavobacteriales bacterium | reverse complement strand
GCTCTGCTCGTCGGTCATGTTCTCTGACTTTCGCAGAATAAACTTAGTACCACGCACTGCCATTGGTGAATTACCGGCTATATCGTTGGCAAGGGCCATACCCGCTGCCATGGTAGCTTCGGCTGACTCGTAAACATCGTTGACTAAACCAATCTTCTCGGCGCGGCCAGCTTTGATATCTTTACCTGTGTAGGCTAGCTCGGCAACATGACCCGCATTAAGTATCTTAGGTAGGCGCTGCAAGGTGCCCACATCAGCAACCAGACCCAACCGAGTTTCACGTACGCTAAACACAGAACATGCGCTGGCTATGCGAATATCACAGGCTGTAATGAGATCAACACCAGCACCCAGACAAAATCCTTGCACGACCGCCACAACTGGCACTGCACAGTCCGCTAAGGCAGTAATAGCTGCCTGAAACTTTTGAGTGTTGGCTAGCTGCTGAATATTGGCTTCAGCTTTGGAGCGAGCCTTGGCATTTTTATGCTCGCTTAGTCCGTCCTCTACTAGGTCGATACCGGCACAGAAGTGTTTACCGCGACCGGCGAGAATTATCGCACCTATCTCGCTGTCTTCGCACAGTGCATCTAAGGCATAAGGAATAGCTGACCATAATTCTGTCGACAGAGCATTGTATTTCGCTTCACGATCTAACCACACTATACCTACCTGCCCCTGCTTTTCGATGCTTAATACCTTGGATGAAAAACTCATTTTAATTCCTTCATTATTTAATTAACTTTAATTTATATTGAACCAACCCATGCATACCCTTCATCCTAGAACTGCCTGCCTGTTGGCTAAATGTATTCGCCACTTTCGCCAAGTGTGTTGCGGCAATCGCATTACACCACCCGGGTTACACTTAGTGAACTAAGATCAAGTGTCTCACTCATTTGCCGCCGCCAGAAAGTTTCAATGATTAAAGGCATAGATAACCATGTGCATTACGCTTTAAAAATATCGTTAAGATTTTCTGCTCTAACATTCACATCAAAATCTGTTTTATTCTCATTTTAATCAAGTTTTATTTACTGATCCCCATAATGTGACGCATGAGTTTGTTCATACCGCCAATCCAACGATCGTAGTTTGTTGTTTTGTTACGCATATATTCCAGCACAATGGCGTGAGGCAATATCAGAAAACTTTCTTTGCGTAGTTCTTCGACAACACAATTGGCGAGCTCTTCAGGCTCGAGCATGCCATTGCTCGCGGCAGCCGCGATGGCTTCATTATCAACTTCGGTCATGGGAGTACGCACAGCTTGTGGGCACAGCATAGAGACGTTAATTCCCTCATGCTTATGATGAATAGCCAACCACTCACCAAAGCCAATTGCGGCGTGTTTGCTGACACCATAAGCAGCGCCACTGATCTGATTGAGCAAGCCTGCGGCAGATGAGGTATTTAAAAAATAACCACCGCCTCTAGCTACCATCCGCGGCAATAGGTGACGGGCGGCATAAACATGAGACATAACATTGATATCCCAGCTCGCCTGCCATTCTGAATTTAGGGAATCGATGCTCTCCCCAATGGCCACACCGGCATTAGAGCAAAATAGGTCGATGGCACCTATGTTGGCTTCGGTCTCATCTATCACGCGTGATATATCATCTTCTTTAGCAACATCCGCCATCATAGCAATACCATTAACCATGTCTGCCGTGTCTTGAGCGTTGTTTAGGTTTATATCAACTGCAACAATTTTTTTAGCTCCTTCTGCGTGAAAGCGAACGGCTAGGGCTCGACCAATACCGCTGCCGGCACCTGTGATCACAACAATTTTGTCCTGTAATTCCAAAAGATCTCTCCTATATTTTTTATATTGTTTCGGACTTCAATTAAATACGCAGCGTAAATCGCACCCAAAGTTCTTTGCGGGGTGTTGGTATAAAGTGCAAACCTTTATTTTTTAAAAGATTAACCCATTCAAGGCTGGATACCAGTGCACGACCTACTACCACCAAATCAAACTCACTCTGACAGAAGCGATATAATAACGTATCAAAAGTGGCTGTGACAGCAAGCTATATATTTTTTATTCCAATTTAATCAGATACTTAAAGTTATTTTAATGTATTTGCGATGAGTAATTTGTTAGTTGTTTTTTTAAACCGATCTGCTCCTAAGGATTAATTGATCATCACTCTAAAAAATATTCTACACCGTGATTTCTTTGGTAAATTAAAAAAAATAACTTAAGGAGAGAACTCAATGTTTGAAAAACTATTTTCTATGCAAGAAAAAATCTGTGTTATTACTGGTGGTTATCGAGGTTTAGGTGCCTTTATGGCCCAGGGCTTTCTCGAAGCAGGGGCGAAACGGGTATACATCACGGGTCGTAAGGCCGATGCCTGTATTGCCGCCGCCGAAGCGCTAAGCAAATTTGGTGAGTGTATTGCATTGCCCGGTGATGCATCGACTAGTGAGGGTTTAGGCCAATTAGTTCACGAAATTAAGAAACGTGAAGATCATATTGATGTATTGGTTAACAACGCTGGAACAGCTTGGGGAGCTTCTTTTAGTGAGTTTCCTGAAAAGGGTTGGGATAAGGTCATGGACATCAATGTTAAGAGCCCCTTTTTCTTAACTCAAGCATTAACTCCCCTTCTAGCTAAACATGCCAGTCCACAAAATACCTCAACTGTTATTAACATAGGCTCTATTGCTGGGATCTTGGGTAATGGCTTAGATACCTTTAGTTATGCCGTATCAAAATCGGCTATTCATCAGGTAACAAGAGTTTTAGCAACTGAATTAGCAGCGTCTAATATTCGTGTAAATGCCATTGCTCCAGGGCGGTTTTACTCAAAGATGACCGAATTTCTAAGTACAGATCAAGCCGCATTTGAAGAAGAGCTTGAAACCATTCCCATGAGACGATGGGGTGAACCAAGCGATATCGCAGGTGTAGCTATTATGTTGGCCAGTCAAGCAGGTGCGTTCATCACTGGACAAATTATTCCAGTGGACGGCGGCACTACATTGGTTAATTAACAATTAGCGATACATAATTGAACACTCCCGTGATGTCAGCGTAATTGTTAGTCTAGAAAGTTTACTGACCCCCAAGAGAATTCACCAGATAATTGAAGACGCGTTATTACTACAATAATAATGTCGTCTAAACGCAACTAGTCTGACACTATCTGCGGGCAGGACTCCGTCGCTTAATGGTAGTCATGATTGGGTTTTTAATATCAAAGATATGCCGGTTCTTGGTGCAGGCACCAAGATTGTATTCGATGATAGTAGCACTGGTAGCGTTATCTGGAATATAGGAGGCTATGCACCCATTGGCGCAGAAGCGGAAATAGAGGGGACTGCCCTTGCTAGTGGCTATGTTACTGCGGGAATGGGTGCGAAGGTAACAGGTGCGGATACTAATTCTTATACTTCTTCTCAATCCTTATGTGGAGGCCTTTTTTCAGCAACGTCGTACGTCACGATAGGCGCTAGTAGCATTGTCAGTTGCGCTCCCAGTTCCGATAAAGCTGAATAGTAAGTACTGCGTAGTTACTCAGAAAAACGTAAGGCTAATTCGCTATTGTTATCAGTCATTTCAGAGTCAAAAAAATTGATCCTCACCTAGATTTTCTAAGTGGGGATTTTTATGATTTTCGAACTAATATAAAACTGCGGAATGCTGGAAGGTCAGGTTCGTTTAAATGTGAAAATAATTTAATTCTTGAAACGTTAAAAGACTTGGATTTTCCATCACTGCATTATAGTGATTGATTATCTATTTATGTCGATTTCTCATCATAAAATCTTCTCTTTTTCGGATCCTAAATTCAAGGTTGTCGTGCACTCACTTCACTAGCTTTTTAGTACAAGGCACATTAGGTTGTAATACTTGATATGGTACTAAGTAAATGTAGTAATATTTCATTCGGTGAATGCAAGTTATAGCGAATCTAGACATATGCACATTTTAAATTTTGAAGCCTTTCTTGTGGCGATCACGTTGTTAACGATTACCCCTGGGATTGATACGGTGCTTGTGATCAAAAATACCAGTCGTTCGGGTGGTAAAGATGGTGTTGTTACTAGTCTTGGTATTTGCCTTGGGTTGTTTGTACATGCGATGTTTTCGGCTGTAGGTATTTCGGCAATTTTACTGCAGTCGGCAGAACTTTTTTTAGCCATGAAATGGATAGGTGCTGCATACCTTATTTGGTTAGGCATTGGAGGGTTAAAAGCTGCCTTTAAAGGTCACTCAAGGTTAACGATTGATGACTCTGACACTAGATCGTCTAATATTCGTCGGTCGCTGAAAGAGGGATTTTTATCAAACGTGTTAAACCCAAAGACAGCAATTTTTTACCTTGCGTTTTTACCGCAATTTATTGACCCACAATACTCACCTCTATCACAAGCTATGACTATGGCCGGAATACATTTTGTGATTGCTATGATCTGGCAATGCGGGCTTGCTGGAGCTGTTAGCTCCGCTAAACGCTTTTTTGCTAGCCCAGTGGCTTTGAAATGGATGGAAGGCATGACAGGCAGTGTACTGATATTTCTTGGTTCAAAACTACTCTTTGATGGGCAAAATGTAGACCGCGGCTAGTAATAAATGGATCTTTCATCACGGTAAACCCGATGCTGCAGCTCTGTTGAAATAAACTGTGGTCTCAAATCAGACCAGATTTCACAAAGCAACTATGTTAATTATTTGCGACGCAATTTAAAACTGATATGGCAACTGCGTAAATTTTTGATGACGGGAAGAGTCTGAGTATGCTTGAAACTCTAAAAATAAAATTACTGAATGGTATGCGTGCTCATAATGAGTGGGAATGCACGTTAGAAATTCCTATAACGTGTTGTTTGGACGAATTACACCAAGCAATTATAAATGCTATTGAGTTTGATGATGATCACATGTAGGAGTGCTGTATATACCCGTCATCCTTGAAACTGCCTGTTTGTTGGCTGCACTCATTCGCCCCAATCACTTAGTGGACTAAGCTCATGGGGTCTCATTCGTTTGCCGCCGCCATGCAGTTCCAATGATTTTGGGTATAGCTAGTTAATATTATTCAAGAAACGCTCAACGAATTGCATGTGATGACGATAAAATAAATC
>JBNMPD010000216.1:0-5157 GCA_051276225.1 Flavobacteriales bacterium | reverse complement strand
CGAGTTAGTTTCTAGTAATTTGCTGCCTTTAACACATAAACGCCCGAAGTTTGCTGGATGATCACTACTGCCTTTTAAGTCTGTTAACTTTTTATCAGCTTTGGCATCAGCTATAAGCGTTACATCCACACCACAACCCACACCACAATAGGGGCAAGTAGTGCTAAGCATAGAAGGCGTGCTACATTTATGTTTTTTAGGCATGGAACAACTAGAAGACATCAACTAGTCAACCCACTGCAACTGCACTTGGTTTTGCTCGATACGCACCGGATAAACAATCAACTTAATGGCAGCATCATCTAAGCACTGGCCTGACTCTAAGCAATAGCGCTGTTTATATAAAGGAGAGATAATCACTTTACTGTCTTGCACAGAGCCCAACAACCCGCGATACAACACATTGGCTTTGCCAATAGGATCCCAGTTACTCACTGCATAGAGTTGTTCGTTGTTAGGGCTTTTTATTTTGAATAAAGCAATTTGTTGTTTATTTAACAAAGCGCAAACCCCAGAATTAGTCACTAAGTCTGTATCGCTGCATACTGTTATCCAGTTATTTTCGGTACTCATAATATATCTCCTTAAACCAGTTCAGTAGCAAGTTCTGTGTCTTTCGATCCTGAGCTTTTTGATTGAATGCTTTGTGATTGAATGCTTTGAGATTGAATAAGGAATGCTTTCTCTGGATCAGTGGCTGGACGAATTTGCTCACGCTCCTCAACAAATACGATATTCATATCGGATTCTTCACTATTTACGAATTGACGAAAGCGTTTACGCGATTGTTGGTTTTCAATTGCGGTTTTCCATTCACACTGATAGGTGTCGACCACATTTTGCATTTGTGCTTCAAGCTCTTCACCTAAACCCAGAGAGTCTGCAATCACCACTTGTTGTAAATACTCTAATCCGCCTTCTAGATTTTCCATCCATACCGAGGTACGTTGCAGACGGTCACCCGTTCTGACGTAAAACATCAGTACACGATCTATGTATTTAACCAAGGTTGCAGTGTCTAAATCGGTAGCGAACAAGTCTCCATGGCGCGGTTTCATACCACCGTTGCCACATACATATAGATTCCAGCCGTTTTCGGTGGCAATAATGCCAATATCTTTGCTTTGTGCTTCGGCGCATTCGCGGGTACAACCTGATACCGCAAATTTTATTTTGTGCGGTGCGCGTAATCCTTTGTAGCGATTTTCTAACTCAATAGCTTGACCAACTGAATCTTGCACCCCATATCGACACCAATTACTGCCTACGCAAGACTTCACTGTTCGTAGTGCTTTGGCATAAGCATGACCTGTCTCAAAACCGGCATCGATCAATGTTTGCCAAATAGCAGGTAATTGCTCAACACGAGCGCCAAATAAATCGATACGTTGGCCGCCAGTGATCTTGGTATACAACTTATAATCTTTGGCTACTTGGCCTAACACAATCAGTTTTTCTGGGGTGATTTCGCCACCAGCAATACGTGGGATAACAGAATAAGTACCGTCTTTTTGCATATTGCCGAGATAAGTATCATTGGTATCTTGCAGACTGACATGGTCTGGCTTAAGGACAAAGTCGTTCCATACTGAGGCTAAAATAGATGCCGTGACGGGCTTACAGATTTCACAGCCTAAACCTTTACCGTGTTTAGCTATTAGGGCATCAAAGGTTTTGATGCTACTTACTTTGACTAGGTGAAACATTTCTTGGCGTGAATAAGCGAAGTGTTCACAAATATCTTTTTTCACTTCAACGCCGCGTTTGGTTAGTTCGCTATCCACGACTGTTTTTAGTAATGCCGTGCATCCCCCACAACCTGTGCTGGCTTTGGTGCACGATTTGATATCTGCTAAGTTGCAACTACCGGTATCGAAGGCTGCAATGATGTCGCCTTTTGATACGTTGTGACATGAACAAATAGTGGCTGTGCTTGGCAATGCATCAACACCAAGCGCAGGGGCTGCGTCTGCACCCGCTGGTAAAATTAGGCTTTCTGGGTGTTCAGGTAACTCAATGTCATTTAATGCGTACTGCAGTAATGTATCGTAATCACTGTTATCACCAATTAAAACAGCACCTAATAATTTTTTCTGCTGAGCATCCACCACAATCTTCTTATAGACTTCTAATGGCTGGTTTTCGTAGGTGTAACACAAGGCACCGTCGGTTTTAGCATGCGCATCACCAATTGAGCCAACCTCTACACCCATTAGTTTTAATTTGGTGCTCATGTCTGCACCTTGGAAAGTCACGTCTCCACCAATAATATGACTCGCTGCGGCTCTGGCCATAGTGTAACCGGGTGCCACTAAACCAAAGATAAAGTTATTCCATAAAGCACACTCACCGATAGCGTAGATATCAGGATCACTGGTTACGCATTGATCGTTAACCACTATGCCGCCGCGCTCACCTATGGCGATGTCAAACTCACGGGCTAACGTATCTTGTGGGCGAATACCTGCCGAAAACAAAATCATGTCGGTTTCTAATACTTCGCCGTCAGCAAAACACATTTTGTAGCGACAGGTTTCACCGGCTTTAATGCTTTGCGTGGCTTTTTGGGTATGCACTTGAACGCCAAGGGCTTCAATTTTACTGCGTAATACTCGGCCACCACCGTTATCTACTTGCACAGCCATTAATTGCGGAGCAAATTCAACCACGTGTGTGTGTAGGCCAGCTTCTTTTAACGCGTTGGCGGCTTCTAAACCTAGTAAACCACCACCTACTACCACACCCACTTTACTGACTAATGCTGAGGCACTGATATCTTCGAGATCTTCAATGGTACGGTATACCAAACAATGAGGTTGGTCGTTACCTGATATAGGCGGTACAAAAGGATAAGAGCCAGTAGACAACACCAGTTTGTCATACTCAAACACGTCGCCCGCTTCAGTTGTGACTGATTTAACTAACTTGTTGATATTTACAACCTTGGCATTGACTGCAAACCTAATATTGTGTTGTTGGTAATACTCTGGTGTGGTGAGTGCTAATTCTTCAGCTGTTTTACCAGAAAAATACTCAGATAAATGCACACGGTC
Source organism: Flavobacteriales bacterium (assembly GCA_051276225.1). Taxonomy (GTDB): domain Bacteria; phylum Pseudomonadota; class Gammaproteobacteria; order Enterobacterales; family Alteromonadaceae; genus Paraglaciecola. The sequence continues at coordinate 2,104 of JBNMPD010000216.1, read as the reverse complement.
GTAGGCAAGCCTTGGCTCTGCTGACAACACCACAATATCTAATTGAGTGTGATTATCTGCATTTTCTGTATTTGCTGTATTTGCAGCGTTAGCCGATAAAGTGTTTTCTTGTATCAGTTGGTCAACAAAATGATGACCCACCATGCCGTTGCCTACTACTACTATTCGCATGTTATTCCCATTGAGTTCACCGTTGTTTACATTGATTACGTCTGACATGAGTCACCTCTGCATGTTTTACATGTTTCATTACATTCTTTTGAGCACAAAAAAAACCCACCACTCCAATTCAGGAATAGGTGGGCTTCTTTGCCAAATCACCTTGCATACGTTTTTGTATAAAAGATGAGAAATAATTTTAACAATAATTTACATTGCCTAATCAATTCCTATACAGAAATGATGCCAATTATTAATGCCATACAATTCAATTGGTTAGCTTATAAATAAGGGTGTTGAAATACAAATACTGCTCTTATTCAATGCAATAGCACCAAAATAGCACATTAAAAGCAACTTGATCATGTTGCTTTAGGCTATGCAGCGAAGCTATCCTAGGATCCGGTTTTACGCCTAGATACTCAAAGGAAAACGTAACAAATGACTCTGATAAAAGCGTTCGCACTAAGCAGCACTGTATTATTTACCCTTGGCTTCACACTTGGTCTTCAAGCTGCATCTGTGTGGAAAGTGACTAACGATCAGCACAGCCTTTATATTGGAGGCACCATTCATGTTCTCACTCCTAAAGATTATCCTTTAGCAAAGGAATATGATTCGGCGTATCAAGCATCGGATAAAATAATTTTTGAAACCGACATGGACGCAGTAAGTTCGCCAGAGTTTGGTCAAAAAATGATGGATCAAATGATGTACAGCGACGGCACAACTATCAATAACGTATTGCAACCCGATACCTATAAAGCGCTCGCAATACATTTATCATCTCGACAAATACCAATGCAGACATTTGCCTCACATAAGCCAAGCTTGTTAGCTATTTCACTGACCTTTATTGAGCTACAAGCAATGGGGTACACCAGTGAAGGTGTAGATATGTTTTTTGCTAATATGGCAAAGGCCGAAGGAAAGAAACAAGACTGGCTAGAAACACCGGATGAACAACTGGCCTTTATCGCTAAAATGGGAGGTGACGATCCTAATGCCATGATTGAATACACCCTAAAAGATATCAAAAAGATGCCAGAAATGTTTGCTAAGTTACATTCAACGTGGCTAGCAGGTGATATGCAGGGTATGACTGATGTTGGCATCACACCTTTTAAGGCAGATTATCCGCTTATCTATCAGGACTTGTTAGTAACCCGTAACAACAATTGGTTACCTAAGATTATTGACATGTTAAATGACTCACCTACAGAGTTCATTTTGGTTGGCGCACTGCATCTTGCAGGGCCTGATAGTGTATTAACAAAGCTCAAAGCTAAAGGTTACAAAATCGAAAAACTATAACTGATGAACACTAATCAATAGACAGCAATATATACTCTGTCTTTTTGACATTCACGCACTCTTTATCGTTTTATTATCGTTCTTTTATCGGTTTTTTTGCGATAATCATTTATTGATTTGTAAATACTGATAATGATTAAATCTATGATCGAAACTTGCGATAACCCCGGACTTTTACCCATGCAATCCGCTATTTCCACTATGCTAAAACAAGTCACTTCAATTTTAGAAAGTGAACAAATAGAACTGGAAGATGCACTTGGCAGAGTATTAGCTGAGCATGTGACATCCACCATTAATGTGCCACCACATGATAATTCAGCCATGGATGGGTATGCTATGCGCTGTGAAGATTTTATTGATAACAACCAACTTAAATTAGTGGGCACTGCTATGGCTGGTGCACCCTTTAAACAAACGTTGTTGGCAGGCCAATGTATCAGAATAATGACTGGTGCAGTTATACCGCAAGGGGCTGATTCTGTGGTGATGCAAGAAAACACAGATGTTAAAGGTGACTTAGTTATTTTTAGACAAATACCTGAATGGGGTAACAGCGTTCGAAAAGCGGGTGAAGATATTCAACAAGGCAACGTTGTGGTAACCAAAGGCACTAAACTGACCCCAGCCT
>JBNMPD010000215.1:0-5173 GCA_051276225.1 Flavobacteriales bacterium | reverse complement strand
GATGGGGGACTGTACACTTCGGCTTGGGTGAGCAAAGATTACCAATACTACAATTGGGGTTTTTATGGCAGTTTTGGTATTGAATATCGTAATGAAGATGTTGTTAATTATTTTTATGCCATTAACGAAGTAGAAGGTTTGCCTTATTATCGAGGGAAGTCAGGTTTTGAATATACAGCTCAGGTGGGTGTTGATTATCCAATTGACGAAAATTGGGTGTTGGAAGGTTTTGTTAGAACAACACTTTTACCTGCAGGCATTAGCGACAGCCCCTTGGTAGATGGAAATACAATTTTTGAGTCCGCGGTGGTGATTAAATATGTATTCTAATTCCATCTTTAAGCTTCCTCACAGATTGCAATTATTGACATTGTTTTTGCTAACGAGTTTTATACAAGTTTCGCATGCAAGACAGGCTGCATTGTTACCGAAGTTAGAACTAAGGCCTGCAAAATGTGTGTCGATGCGACAAAAGCAAGCTTGTTACATAAAAGTAATCGTTTCTTGGCAAGTTAAAAAAGCAGATGAATATTGCCTGTCTTCTTCCCAGCAGGTAAAACCTATCAAATGTTGGTCTTCGAAACAGCAAGGAACATATACTCACCACATTACAATGGAACAAGATGTGATATACACATTGACGATTAAAAAAAGTGGTGAAGCAGTGGTTAGCAACACATTACCTTTGGCTTGGGTCTATAAAAAGGAGAAGTTTTCGCACTCTTCATGGCGAATATTTTAATCACCTTTAGTTTTTATTGTTGTGTATTGATAATACAAATCACTGCGCATTTTTTTTCGTATTATGAACGTTAAATTAACCCATAGAGTATTAAGCAGATTGGACATAGGACATCATGGATATGATTACTAACGATGCCGCGCACATTTTAATTGTGGAAGATGACGTCAGTTTAGCGGACTGGATAAAAGAATATTTACTTTTGAAACACTATCAGGTCAGTATTGTCGGACGTGGTGACTTGGCTGTTAAATTTATAAAACAACACAACCCAGATTTGGTTATTCTTGATGGGATGTTGCCAGGTTTAGATGGCCTTGATGTTTTAAAAGCAGTTCGCCCAGATTACACCAATACCATTGTAATGATGACGGCAAGAGATGAAGAACTTGATGAAGTGCTTGGCCTTGAAATGGGGGCAGATGATTACCTCACTAAACCCATTAGAGCGAACGTTCTGTCGACAAAAATACGTAAATATCTAGACAGGCAAACGACGCTTTCATGTATTCAAGATAAAGCTTCTGAAAAAGAAATGACGAGAGACAAATTTCAATATGGTGGTTTAATAGTTGATAAAGCAGCACGCTCGGTTTTTCTTGCTGACCAGACCATAAATATATCTTCAAACGAATTTGATCTACTGTGGTCCTTAGTCGAGTGCGCGGGCAACACAGTCACGCGTGAGGATCTAATACAGTCATTGAGAGGGTTTGAGTATGACGGATTTGATCGAACTGTTGACTTGATAATCTCCAAACTTCGTAAAAAATTAAATGATAATGCTAGTCAGCCATTTCGAATTAAAACAGTGTGGGGCAAAGGGTATTTACTGGTTAAGGATGCCTGGTAAGTTATGCGAAACCTTTTGATATCTCTGGTTACTGTTGTAGTTCTGGCAACGATTAGCCTTGGTTGGCTGTTTGATAAGATTTATCAGCAATATAGCACCAATGAAGTGAAACCAACCTCAGTAGAAATATTTGAGAAGTTAGGTTTAGATTTCGCTAAAACGCTGGATGATGCGCTAAACAGTGAGATTATGTTGTCTCATTGGCCACAAAGTGATCTTTATGCAATTACGTTAAATTCTTTAGATGATTCAGCATTGCCAAATGAAATGCTGCAAGCACTTAAGCAAAATGAAGTTGTGGTGTTGGAAACAAAAAACACCATACTTTTTCATTACTTTCTCAAAAACAAAAAACAAATTCTGGTCTTAGAATCACCACACTCATCCAATCCTGCTGTATTTTCTAGCGAACAATATATCCTAACACTGTCCTTTTATGTGTTTCTTATATTGCTTTTTTTGATATGGGCCTTCCCGTTAATGAAACAATTATCTTCGTTAAGGAAAGCCGCTAAAGCTTTCGGATGCGGAAAGTTAGACCAACGTATTACATCCAACTCAATTTCCTATATCCGAGATATCGAGATTGAATTTAATAACATGGCCACTCGAATTAAAAATTTGGTGAGTGATGTGCAGCTTCTCAGCACGGCTGTTTCCCACGATTTAAGGACACCATTAGCGAGAATTCGATTTGGACTTGATACACTCGAAGAAGTAAACGATGACACTCTAAGGGTTAAGTTACAGGTAAAACTTAGCGAAGATGTTGACGAAATGACATCCCTTGTAGAGTCGTTGCTGAATTATGCGCGACTCGATCAACATACGTTGATACTTAACAGACAACCTATTGAACTCTTTCTACTTATTGAACAATGTATTAAAAAGAAACAAAGCGATAAGGTAAAAATAAGCTTTAAGTGCACAGCTCAATATGCAGTTACTGTTGCCGATCACAGTTATTTAAAGATGGCACTCAATAATATTCTCCAAAATGCAATCAACTATGGTGAGGGCATAGTCAATGTAACGCTGGACGAAGATCATAATTTGGTCATCATACGCGTTTCTGACAACGGAAAGGGGGTGCCAGAAAATTTACGTGACCAAATCGTCAAACCCTTTGTACGTGGAACAAAACTAGAAAGTCAAAACAAAGGACATGGAGTAGGACTCGCGATCGTCAATCGAGTGATAGAATGGCACAACGGACACTTGGATATTAGTGACTCAACCGAGTTATCTGGTGCCACATTTACTATGTATCTTCCTAAAAACAAGCAATGAAATGAAACGTAAGCACTTATTGAACTTACGAAAGTAACCAGCTGGATTGTGAGTTTTCGCCGCCATAACGTTTATGATCTTTTCAAGTCAGTAAAGTGGCATGCCGGCGGCGTATTTAAGTCATAATGTTGACGCTGCCCTTGGCTATTGCTAATTGGATTAAGGTAAGGGTCTATTCGCACATCTGTTTTTATAAGCTGTAAATAACCAAGTTACAAAACGCTACATTTTTAAATAACTTTGTACGTCATTGGTTTCCTCAGTTCTTTATTATGTATTTAGATTTTTAGATAAACATAAATAAAGGCACTATCATATGACTATAACACACCCATTTAAATTATTATTAACCTGTGTAATCACATCGTTATTAACTGCTTGTGGAGGAAGTTCTTCTGACACACCTGAGCCGCCACTTCCACTAATAGAGACAATTGTTGTTGATTATCAAAATGTTATCAACGATATCGTATCGGACGATATACCTGGCATTGTCCTGTTGGTAGAAAAGCCACAAACACGGTTTCTAGGCAGTGCGGGAGTTTCAAATTTGCAAACGCAGCGAGCCATGCAAGTCGGTGATACAATACCCACTGCCAGTATAGGTAAAAAAATGATCGCATTGCTCGCTGCTCAGTTAGCCGATGAGGGGCTACTAATGCTTGACAATACCTTGGATACTTGGCTCAGCGAAAGCATTTTATCGCGTATCACTAACAGTCGCCAGATGACCTTTCGTCAACTATTAAACCATACCAGTGGCATCTTTAATTATGCCGATGTTGACGATGGTGAAGCTTACACCGAGTTATTGCTTGCAGAGCCTGAAGTTCTTAAAACTGATATCGACTTTCTCGAGTTAATATTTGATCATCCTAGTTATTTTTTACCTGGCGAGGGATATGAATACTCAAACTCGGGCTATTCTTTGGCCGCACTCATTATGGATGACGTGTTGGGAGAACATCATTCTGTCGCCATGAGAAATCGTTTTTTTGACCCTCTAGGTATGACAGCAACATACTATAAAGGCAGTGAAGCTTCATTAGGTGATTTTGTATCCGGCTATTTGACCACCGATGATGGTGAACAACTTGATACGAGACCATTTTTAATCAACACCAGTCAAGCCAATTCACCCGTTGTTTCAAGTGTTGAAGACATGGCTGCCTTTCTTAAATCGTTAATAACTGATGACAGTTTTGCTAACGAAGCAGTGAAAAATACTTTGTTTGGTGAAGACAACCTTATTACTCAAGGTGCCAATGAAAAATCAGGACTGGGCATTGATATAGTGATAGTTGATGGTAATACGGTCTACGCCCATGCAGGATTAACCTTTGGATATATGGCGCAAAGTATATACATCGAAGATACAGAAACCAGTATCGTGTTGTTTTTTAATTGTGGTGACGGTGGCGTAAACACTTGTTCAACTGCTTTTGATGGTTTGATTGAAACAGTGATCGAAAACGAACTCCAGTAACTTTCAAATCACAGATATTCTGAGTTGAGTACCACTGTGATCCATATTTTAGTGACGATAATATCTATATTTACGGCAGAAATTAGCCGAGATACATATCACCGTTATTTGTTCTGCTAAAAGGCAGAGTTAATTTAATACAAAGTGAGAAATAAAATGATTTTAATTAAGAAATTAACCGTAATAGTGGGCTTTTTATTAGTAACCGCATGTTCCAGTATTAATTCCGCAAATGTGGAAACGTTAGGGGTTCAGAACGGTGTTTTATATAGTGGTAAGATTATCAAAGTTGAAAAAACACAATTAAACGCCAATTTTACTAAGCGTGCCTCAGGCTCTTTGATTGGACATTTCATTGCCCAAGGTTTAGGCGCTAATGGTACCCTTCAATTTGCAAGCGCAGTAGTGGGTAGTGCAATTGCTGATAAAGAATATGGAGAATATGTAGATTTAATAGAAGTACAATCGACACAGGGGCAACGTTACAAAACATATGTTCCGGTAGATTATTTTTCTTTAAATCAGCAAGTTAATTTTAAAGCTGAAAAATCAACGATCAATTCAATTGCGCTGATCAAAAGATAACGCTTTCCTTTTATTTCTCCAATCGTCCTATGCACTGCTTTTTTATTGCATTACAATAATTACCTGACAGTTGTGTCAGGTTTTTTTGTGAGAAGCTTGTATCAACACACCCTTTTTAACGATATAAATCAAATTGAAGACCATCACGTTGGCAAAATAGGACATTTTATATGATTGAGAACACCCAAGAGCAAAATAAACTAGTTGGCAAAGGTGC
>JBNMPD010000214.1:0-5204 GCA_051276225.1 Flavobacteriales bacterium | reverse complement strand
TTGTTTTTCCGTCCAAAGAAAAAGCCAAACGCAAAAACGACAATCGATAAGCCAAGCGCCCACCAAGGGAAATGATGATGCTCTTCCTCCTGCTCATGCGATTCATTATGAGCATGCTCGGCATTATCTGACTGTGCATTCGCTTCGGGCATTACAAAGTTACTCACCAATAAATCACCGTTATCTTCTGTCATAATGGTCGCAACCACTTCATGCTCGCCACTAACATTAAGCGCACTGATAAAGTTAAAGTCGTTGACGATATAGCGGTTTTGAGCCTCATCAAAACTAGCGCTGGCAGTCAAAGCACCGACTTCTAAATCTATACTGGCAGATTGAGTAGGTGTATTGCTTTCAAAATCATGCAAATAAATAATCAGTTCGTTGCTAAACACCTCACCTAGTAATTCAAACGATTCAGTGAACATTTCAAACTTCGGTCTTTGGGTGGGTTGATTGCTTTGCTCCATATCAAGATGCTCGCCGTTAGGGCCATGAGCACCGGGTGAAGACTGAGCTGATAAAGAAAGCAATAATAAGGCTAATGCCAAAAGAGATAAAAAGGGCACTCTAGCGAAAAACACGCGAAAGGCAAAACAACGATATACCATGAGATTTTAATCCAAAATATTCAAACACAACAAAAAAGCCTACAAGAAGAAGACAATTGCTAAAATTTAGGATTTATATTTTGGGGGAGGTGTGCTGTGTTTAATAAAGGGGGAAGCCCACCAAGCAACAAGATTGTCTACGTTTGCTTCGGGCAGTCTCTTTGGAATGGCTGCAGGTACGAAAATTAAAACGCCTACAACACCGCCTTCATGAAAGGGGTCACTATGCTCTAGCGCTTGTTTTGAATAACTAATTTCAAATTTTTCAACGTCTATGTCGTCGTGCTCATGCGGCTGTCCAATATCATGAAAGTAGTCATGGACTGTGGTGTTACCATCATGATGCGCATCATGCACACTTAATGCCGCAACCAAGGGAGATGGCGCAGCGATACAGATTAACAAAATGATAGAAACAAGATTTTTGTGCATTATGTGGCTTTGAAATAACAAGTGAATGCAAGATATCAAATTCTATTGGTTTCAACAATTTTTTTATACCCGCCATTGCTTTGTCACTCTGATATCTGGGTGTCGAGTTAGATAACTCACTGAAGGATACTGACTAATAAAGATGTTTGAATCTTCCACAAAGTTCTTCGTTCTTTTATGTCTGTGTCCGCTTTCTAGTATGAGTGGGATGATAAGAATCGAATCCACTGGTTGTGTATTTTTCTCTAAAGTGACTAACTTGAAGAAGATATTGAGACAGCTTTCTACTACTAAGCATCGTTCAACGAGCAGCTTGCCATCAGACACTTTTAGCACTAACCTATCCACAAAAATTGTTGACTGGTTTTTATCATCGGCGATACTAACGGATTTGGCTGGCCAGCCGCAGACACCCATATTTTTAAAGTATCAAACATCACTCAATTAGCTATGGGAAAAAATTTCGATTTGATTGAGCAAAAATTGTGAAAGGTAGAACCTACCGAATTTAAGGTAGATGTGCATCATTGGTTAATTTTACATGGCAGATACACTTCTATTGCCCTCAAACCACGCTGCTGTTCATGTTTAATTGAAGATTTATGTGAATTTAAAGATAATACTGACGACTAGGAAATAACAATGGAAGGTACAAAACGAGCCAATATTAAGATAGGTGCACAAGTGTCTATCGTGCTCAAACAAGATCAAAGAACCGGTAATTTAACCGAAGGGGTGGTCGAAAAAATTCTCACTAATTCACCTAACCACCCTCATGGTATCAAAGTCAGATTAGACAGCGGTGAAGTAGGTAGGGTTAAACAAGTTCATCAGTAAAGATTGATGATCTAACAATTCCAGCAATATTCAGTTGCACTGAAAGTGCCATTATTGTTTGCATCCCACGCGCGTCGTCCGTCACTATAAAATGCCACTTTTCCATCTTCTGCTTGGGATGTACCTAGAACAGGCCTAGCATCAATAAGATAAGCACTGCCACTGGCCTCACTAATATACAAATCATATTTGCGATTTTCATAGAGCTCTGCGGCTGGCGAATGTTGATGAAAAATAGCGGGTTTCCCAGTATCAGCAGCAGAATCTGCTGCTGCCTTATAACTAAAACCCGCTGCTTTGTGTCGTTCCATAGCGGCGGCCAAGCTCATTAAATCAGCTTGGGCCGCGCTTCTATTAGTACTGACAATAAACCCTTGGTAACTGGGATAAGCGATACTGGTAATAATGCCAATAATAGCTACCGATATCATCAATTCAATCAATGTGAATCCTTTTTGTATTTGACTCATTATATTCGACGTTAGTTTCATGGTCTCTCTGTCTCTGTTTTCCAACTACTTTTTTGAACTCGCTCAAAATAGCTATGAATATTTTCGGCTAAGCACTCGAAGTCTGAACCACATGCAACCTTGTCACCATTGGCATCTACTTCAATAACAGTCGAAGCACATTCGGTGCCCAGACATATAACAGGCTTAATAATGTCTTCAATCAAAATTTTGGTATCCGGGGCTATACCCGTTTGTTTCAGCTGCGCAAAACGGTCCTCGTGTAACTGCTCAGCATCATCATTCAAATCTATCACCGAGTTACCATTTATTAGTTCAACCAAATATGCGCGACTGTTTCCTGTAGGTGGTGCACATTCACTCACGCTGGCAGTGGCAGGCAAGTAGGTGGTAAATATCACTTGATAATCCAAAATTAGTGGCGAGGCAAGTACCTTTTCCCCTCCAACTTTTAGCTTAATGTACCAGCCTTGTGACTCTGCAAATTGTTCAGCGGCCAATTCTCTAGCTGCGGGATCTGCCGTTGTTAGTAAATGTTCGGTCGCATCATACAGATCATCTAAATCTAAGGGCGTCGCAGGTAAACCAAAATCTCCATTGTCATCAACTATAAATACCCCACTGTCCTTAACCATATAAAAATGATCATTAATGATGGTATTTAATGGATGCGCACGAAAACCAGTGCCCATTACAACGGCATAGTAGTGATCGTTACCTACGCTTACCTCAGTAATATCTGGACCGTAATAAAAACGCCTGTTGTCTTCCTCTACATCGCCCGCAAAATTAGCAAGTAAACCACCAGAGACCAAGTCAACAACTGACGCTCCATTGTGAATATCTAATCTAAATAACTGTCCTCCCGTATCTACAACATACATATGATCAGCAAATCCGTCATTATCGCGATCGATAACAGAAATTCTAGCAGGGATACTATATTGCATTTCTGGCAAGGCTAAATCCGCAACCGATTCACTTGCTGTCCAAATAAGTTCGCCGCTATCAGCATCGACAATAAATACTGAGTTACCAACAGAATCGGCACTTCTGAGTAATTTGCTGTCTTGATCTTCGTCATAACCGCCACCAAATATCAAAACGTTTCTATTGGCAGCCCCCACTTTAATTTTTGTCACTGTGGGCTTTGACCAAGTTTGTCCTAAATTAGCAAAATCTCCTGTACCGCCATCTATTTTAAACATTAATTTAGGGTTTGTTTTACTGGTAATATCAAAAGCGTAATAATTATTACCCCCACGGCGCATGCCAACATAGAGATAGATATTACTGCCCACAGTTCTGAGCACCATATCCCCATCAAGTCCGTAAATGTGTGAAAATGTCGAAGAATCAAGATATAAGTCGTACAAATTCTCCATTAAATCTTTTGGCATAATCGCAAAGTTTTCTTCACCTGTGGCTGGGTCGAATGAATGTAAGAAGCCATGGTTGGTTGCCACAAACACAGCACTATCTGTGAGGGAATAATTAACGATGACAGGTTGAGAGTGAATGGGGTCGCCCATTTCTTGTCTTGCATCAGTTGTAATGCCATCGGCATCATCATCTTTTACATCGACACCACGCGCCCATTTTAATACAGTTTCGCGTGTGCCTTCTGGGTCTGCCAAAGCACCTAAGGCTAAATCTGAAGAAGTTAGACTGGTGTTATCTTCATGCAACAAGTTAGCAGTTTTGATAATGGTACCTGTACTATTAAACGTGTAGACAGAACGAGGCAAACCCATTTTTTCAGCGGTTCCTCCCTCTCGCACATCATTTCCATCAGCCAATAACGACCAATAACTGTGAGCACTATCATTAAAAAAACCCGTCACACTATCAACAGCATTCAAACCATTTTTGTCTAGAATATCTGCACCATCTAATCTATACTTTTTGACATTTCCCGGCCAAATAGAGCCTTCGGCAGGCTTAAACAAAGCAAAATATAATTCGTCGTTGTGAGTTAATCGGTTGAGTTGATTGACTGCCACGCCCGGTGAGACAAAAGTAGCATTAACATCTTTTACCGTTTTTAATATAGATTGAAAAACACCTACTAAGTCTTCAGTATTCTCTGCGGTATAAAAATCACCATTACCATTAATCGCTAAATTATTTAGAAAAGCATTCGCAGTTGAATCGGCTGCAAAGCCAATTGTGTGAGTGAAAACTCGCGTATCTATCTTAGAGTCATCGCCATCACCTATGTTTTTGGTTAAATCTAACCCGCACTTTTCCCCATCGGAGCCGGTACATGATTTTCCAAGCAATGTTTCAATTTCAGTCACGCTGTGATTATTATTAGCCACACCATCAGACAAAAGTACTATGTGGTTATTGGTCTGACAGACTTTATCAGTAACTGGACTGATGTAAGTGGCACCATCAGGGATGGACTCATTCATACAGTATGAGCTACTTAGGTTATCAACAGTGCAACCTGCAGGTAAAACGGAATCAGCGCCCAAATATGACAACCTATTACTCACTCTTGTGTTTCGTCGCACAGTATTTGAAACAGATGATTGGCCACGCGTTTTCCCGTAAGCAACAGGAAGTCCACCATAATAACTAGCAGCTTCGTACAATGTATCAACTATTGGCGTCATTCCACTTGCGCTGAGTGCATCAACTTGACTGACAAGAAGTTCACGAACGGTTGAGGTGCTTCCAGGTGTAGCATTGCCCTGATACTCAACGACCAAACTTACTGTTCCTGATGGTTTTCCGTTATAAGTGTAGGCACCTCGCACACCCGCAAAGTCTGAAAACACAAACATCATATTGTTACCAGACTGCCAACCGCTTCGTCCAACAATTTGCTCGACTATGCTGGTCACGG
>JBNMPD010000213.1:0-5215 GCA_051276225.1 Flavobacteriales bacterium | reverse complement strand
ATTATCGATCTTAATATACCGAATTGCAAATCCCCTACGAGTGACTATTTAACAGCTAGTATAGGGTTGGCCGAGTTACTCCCAAATAAGACAAACAGGGAAAGCGAACTCATATCTAATGCTGACAGTATGCTCTATAAAGCAAAAGAGTCTGGACGAAACAAAATCAAGCACTAGAGTCGATGTATAACAAGAGACTATGGCGTCAATAGTTAATTGATAACCTATGGCGCTTCCCACATTACACAGTCTCTTAGCATAGAATTTAAGATAACCACCATCTTTCTAATACAAGCGATGATAGCTACTTTTTTAGGTTTACTAGCAGCGACTAATCGTTGATAAGTCTCCTGACCCCACAGGTTATAAACAGTGAACAATGGCTCACGCTTACGATCGAATTTGAAAAACACTTTTGTTATGCAGCAGGGGCAGAGCAGATGATGTGTGAATTTAAAGCATACTGGCCATCAACGGATGCGTGGCATGGGCAAAGCAAAGGCGCTGATTCAGTGTGCTTGAATATAAAAAATACACAAAGGTCAGGTCTTTGAAATCTAGAGTGGATTCCAGAGTGCACAGCACATACTTTTAATTTCTTAAAGAGCACCGAACTGGCGTTCCAGTTATCGAAATTCCTGTTAATTCAGAGAAAGATAATTTGTTACCTGTACGCATATTGCGTACATTTGATCTGTGAAATCAATATTTTTCGAATCGAGTATTTTTGAACAGCATCGAAGTGAGTATCTATCAGACGATGATTATCAATAATTACAATGTGCTTTGTTAGCAGAGCCAAACAAAGGCGATGTAATAAAAGGTGCTGGTGGGTTACGAAAATTGCGAGTCGCGGCAAAAGGGAAAAGGGAAGCGTGGTGGTGCACGAGTGATTTATTACCACTTTGACTAATACAATCGCTTCTACTTGCTCACCATATATGCCAAAAACATAACAACAGATTTAACCAGTGCTCAAAAGAAACAACTGAAAGACTTTATGGAGGTGTGGAAACATGAGCAAACGTGATTTATTTACAGAGCTATCAACTGCTCTTAATGAGGCAAAAGAACATAGTGAAGGGAAGTTAACCTTAAAAACCCACGAGGTGAGAATTGCTGATGAATTGGTAATTTCACCACATGAAATTTTGCCTATTAGTGAAAAGTTTAATATGTCTCGTGGCGTATTTGCTAATTACCTGCACACATCAGTGCGCACATTAGAAAATTGGGAGCAAGGACGCAGTGCTCCCAATGGTCAAGCGGTAACCTTGTTGAAATTAGTACAATCTCATTCTGAAACCTTATCGCATATTGCAGCGTTGTAATGAGAATATACAAGACAACTATTATAGTGTTGGCACAACGACCTGCGTGATAAGCGCCCTTGAAATCATTTTATTTTGTATGCAAAGCCTTATAAAGTGGACACACCTTAAAATCGACATCATCTCCACGGCGGTACTTTGTTAAAATTCGTTCGGATTGACGCGCTATCTGTCGCCTTAGTTCGCGCCTTGCACCCTTAACACGCTGAACAGGTGTTGAATCATAAGCACTGGTTTGATGTCGCATCCAGGCCATTACTGCCAAGGCCGCCTTATCATTCAGGGTTACCGATGAGCTTCGCGCTACTGTACCGCTACCAACGGGCACCGCGTGTTCTTTTACCCGCTTTGACAATTGCTCAACCAAAAGGTGATATTTTTGGTCGAAGTTGAGAAATTGAATGATCGCTTGTTGAAAGTCTTCGCCGAAGACCGTTTCCTTTTCTCCGCGGCGAACTTTGACCTGGGCTAATTTCTTTTGATGTTTGGGATCGGCTCGTTGAGCTTCTACAAGCGTTATCGCTTCTTCAATCTGTTCTTTTGCAGCCCAAACGCCGTGAGAAAATGCCTTGCGCCCTTTTTTTTCCTGGACTGTCCAAGTCGGCCCTAGGGATTTTACCTTGCGTGTAACCGAGGCATCTCCGGCAGGTAAATTTTCCCAACCTGTGGGCACTGAAAAAACCTTGCCCGTTTTATCTTTAAGGCTACTATCGGACTTAGTGATTAAAAAGCTGCGTGTTTCTGTAGGCATTCATTACTTCCATGGGTTTTTCGATTCTATTTTTCGATTAAATATCTCATTGACTAATTGCCACCAAAAATAGCAACATCAGGCTCTTCTTCCAGAGATTTGAAAATAACTGATTTTGACTCTGTAAACGTTGAAATACTTTGATGCGGATTGAACTGGGTATTTGAAATCAGCGAAATATAAAAGGGGGCAGCTCTAAATTAAACCATTAGCCAGACAACCATAATAACCAGCAGCCCAAAAAATAGTTTTTCGATTTATTACGATGAGTATCTTTATAATTTCAGTGTACCCAAATTAGTAAAGGCCGTTAATGATACGATTTGTCGTAACATTGTCATCACCTAGAAAATAGATGCAGCATTACCAGCCTTCAGCCTCAAAGCGAGCAACTCTTGCCTCTGCCTCGGTGCAATGGGTAAGTAATACCAATTTTGATAACGTGATACTTGGGATTTGAGTGACCAATCGAATCAACTTTGCTTCCAACGTTTCTAATTTATCAGCATGTCCCAATAAGGCAGTTTCAATCTTCTTGATAAGGTAATTAAACTCACCATCACCTCGTTGATTTAACTTCTGAGAAATCATTTGATGTGCTTTTAGCTGTACGGCGTAAGTTTGAACCTTTATCGCATCACCCGTTACACTCCAATTTCTTGAACGACGTATTCGTTTTAATTCGCATTCATACTGTAATGCAATTGTTTTAGCTTGTTTAGCGGTCTCGCCCCCGATCCGGTGAATGAGAGAAGGAAGCGCAATGATAATATCTTCATTCATGACGGTGAGTGCGCAAGTTTAATATGGCTTTATGGCTAGGTATTAAATCATTAAGTCAGATATTTCCCCACTTATTTCTTATTTTTGCTATTCAACGAATAAATCAAAAGAACGAGTGCTATTAAACATCGAAGCATTCTGTAGATAAAAGGAGTTAAGAAGGTGCAGATCCACATTAACAGTTAAACTTAATTGAATCTCTTCAACTAAGTCATTCTTTTGCTAAGAAAGCCAAGAGTCTCAGTGGTTGGCGTGCCAGAACATACATTTAACGGGGTAACAAGCGGCAAGTGATCTTCGCTGTTGATGGTAGTATGAAAGCCTATGACCCTTTTATCTAATTTTGATCTGACCCTTCTTAGACGCCGCAAATCATTTAACACATAGCTGAACTAAAATACTCTTTGCCGCGTATTTTTTAACAACTATCTGTTAACGATGGAACGTAATTTGAGCAAGGTTATTACCTTAGATAAAACTATTGAAGTGACACGCAAGCTCCATGAGGCATTTGCATACGTGAGTGAGTTCTCACGTATTGAGCAATGGGATCCTGCTGTAGCTAACGCCTCGAAGCTAACTAGTGGGAAACCCGGCGTTGGCAGTCGTTATCAGATCGACATGAAAGCAGGCTTTAGCCTGTACTACGAAATTATTGAATTTGAAGCGAATAAGCGCCTGCTAATGATGGTCGACTCAAAACTATTTACAGCCTTAGAAGAAATTGTATTTACCGATACCGATACCGGCACCAAGGTGCGTTATATCGCTAACTTTAACTTCCCAGCGTCCATAGCGATTATCAGTCGATTAAACCCTGAAGTAATGGATTGGGTCGGCAACACAGCACTTGAAGGCTTAAGAAAAGCGTTAGAAGACAATTTTACTACTCCCAAGGCGTCAAAATTTCTAGCTGTCGCCGACAAGCTAATACTGCCAGGTGTCTGGCGTTTTACTCGCTTGGGCTATACAAATTCTCGTCAGCGCTGGAATGCGCTGTCGGCATATATGCATGATCGCCATGCAGTCATAACAGGAGCAACTTCCGGTATTGGTTTGGCAACTGCGAAACAATTGGCTGAACTTGGCGCAGAGTTAACATTGGTAGTACGTGATGAAAACAAAGCTCAGCAAGTTGTACGTGAACTAATAGAGCAAACTGGTAATACTCGAATCAATATAGAGCTTGCCGATATGTCGCTAATGAAAGATGTACATGCGTTGGCAGACCGTCTACTTAAAGCAGGTAAACCGGTTGATATATTAATTAATAATGCCGGTGCTTTGTTTAATCCTCGCAAACAAACTACTGAGGGTTTAGAGCAGAGCTTTGCCTTGTTGCTACTTGGGCCTTATATACTTACAGAACGATTGCATTCATTACTGGCAAAGTCTGAGTCAGCAAGAGTCGTCAACGTACTGTCGGGCGGAATGTACACGCAAAAGATTCAGGTTAACGATTTACAAAGCCAACGCGGTGAATACTCAGGCTCTACCGCATATGCGAGAGCAAAACGTGGCTTAATGATCTTGACCGAAGAATGGGCCAAGCGCTGGCAAGGCGATGATATAAGTGTCAATGCAATGCATCCTGGCTGGGTAAACACGCCTGGGGTTGTCAATGCCTTGCCAGAGTTTTATCGAGTGACTAAGTGTTTACTGCGTAATCCTGAGCAAGGCGCGGATACTATTACTTGGCTAGCTGCTGCTAAAGAAGCGAGTAAAGTCTCTGGTAAGTTTTGGTTAGATCGGGAGCAGCACCCTAGTCATCTTTCAAAACGTACAGTTGAAACTGCTGCTCAGAGAAAGCAGTTGCTAATGGAGCTGGAAAAATTAGAAAAAATAACTGCGACGACTAAACCAAAACAACGAAAAAAAGCCAGTATATAAAAGAGGCAGATCCGTCTATAAGGACCTGCGGTGGACCAGGACCTGCGGGGTTAGGTTCGTTGAAAGTAGTCGGAATTGAATAAACGGTATTATGAATTAGACCTTGTATACCCAAAGAATGTAAAGGAATACAAAAATGGCTCGCCTACCATGACTATCCATCGCTGGCTGTCCTCAGCACATAATTCAACTAGGCAATAATCGCCAAGCGTGCTTTTTTGCTGAGCAGGATTACACAGTTTATTTAGATAAACTCAAGGATCCCGCTACTAAGCATAATGTTGCCATTCATGCATTTGTTCTAATGACTAAACATGTTCACTTGTTAATGACTGCTACTTCGACAGATGATGTCAGTCAAGTTATGCAAAACTTAGGAAGATATTACGTAAGGTACGTGAAACAAACATATCAGCGAATGGGAACATTGTGGGAAGGTCGTTTTAAATCGACGTTAGTA
>JBNMPD010000212.1:0-5219 GCA_051276225.1 Flavobacteriales bacterium | reverse complement strand
TAATAAGTAATAAGTTACTGACCCACTGCTTCCTATTGCAAGTTAATAGCAAAAGACAATCTAATGAGGATTAAAATAATTCTATGTGCCACTAACTTTTATTCACTCACTAAAATTTGACTCTATGTTTCATTGTTCTTGATATTAGCAAACTGCCTGTCTTGGTCGATTTCAAATTACTATAATCATTAATTAATCACTTTTCTTTAAAAATATTATAAATAAGACCAATAAATTCATGCGCTTAGATTGTCTATTTGTTTAGACAATTCTATAGTGCGTTTATTGAATTTTGAAAATGCAGATAAAGATATGAATACAGATAAACCACGCAAATATTCACAAAAAATTGTAGATGGTGCCGCTCAGGCACCAAGTCGATCTATGTTAAGAGCTGTAGGGTTTGGCGATGAGGATTTTAAGAAATCGCAGGTCGGCATAGCCTCAACTTGGTCTATGGTGACGCCATGTAACATGCACATCAATACTCTGGCAGAAGAAGTTGGTAAAGGCGTAGATGGCGCCGGTGCTAAAAGCGTTATTTATAACACCATTACCATATCTGACGGTATTTCTATGGGCACCGAAGGCATGAAGTATTCTTTGGTATCTCGAGAAGTTATTTGTGATTCTATCGAGGCAGTATCAGCTGGCATGGGGCATGACGGTATTATTGCTATTGGTGGTTGTGACAAAAATATGCCGGGTTGTTTGATGGGTTTAGCCCGTTTGAATCGACCTTCAATTTTTGTCTATGGTGGTACAATTTTACCAGGTGAAAATCACACTGATATAGTATCGGTATTCGAAGCAGTGGGTAGTTTTGCTGCTGGTGATATTCCAATCACACAATTGGAACACATCGAAAAAACGGCTATCCCTGGCCCCGGATCCTGTGGTGGCATGTATACCGCAAATACTTTAGCTTCGGCGATTGAAGCTTTAGGTATGAGCATGCCAAATAGCTCTGCTCAAAATGCAGTTTCAGATAATAAAAAGCAAGATTGTATTGATGCAGGTAAAGCCATTGTTCACTTGCTCGAAAATGACATCAAACCTTCAGACATTATGACCAAAAAAGCGTTTGAGAATGCGATTACGCTAATTATTACCCTAGGTGGCTCTACCAATGCAGTGCTGCATTTAATTGCTATGGCCGATGCGATTGGTGTGGAAGTGACACTTGATGATTTTGTGCGTGTTGGTGAAAAAACTCCAGTGATTGCTGATTTACGCCCAAGTGGTCAATACTTAATGTCTGAATTAATTGAAATAGGTGGCATTCAACCACTGATGAAACGTTTGTTAGATGCAGGCATGTTGCACGGTGAATGTATGACAGTCACAGGCAAAACCATGGCTGAAAATTTAGCGAAGGTAGCTGATTATCCAGATGGTCAGAACATTATTCTACCTTTTGACAAACCAATTAAAAAAGACAGTCATTTGGTTATTTTGAACGGTAATTTAGCCCCAGAAGGTGCGGTTTCCAAGATTACTGGCAAAGAAGGGTTACGCTTCACTGGCACTGCTAAAGTGTATGACTCAGAAGAACAAGGTTTTGCCGCTATTATCGATGGTCAAGTGGTCGCGGGTGATGTGATTGTGATCCGTTATGAAGGTCCAAGAGGTGGACCAGGTATGCGTGAAATGTTAAGCCCTACATCCGCAATTATGGGTAAAGGCTTAGGCAACGATGTGGCGCTTATCACTGATGGTCGCTTTTCAGGAGGCAGTAGAGGTTTTGTAGTAGGTCATATTACACCTGAAGCTTACGAAGGTGGTGCTATTGCGTTGGTTGAAAATGGTGACAGCATTACTATTGATGCACAAAGTCGCCAGATGACACTGAATATTAATGATGAAGAGATGGCTAGGAGAAGACAGAACTGGACACAGCCCGCTCCTAAATATACCAGAGGTCTACTCGCTAAATATGCCAGAACAGTCAGCTCTGCCTCTACCGGAGCGGTGACAGATAAACCTTAGTTAACTCTTTAATTAACCCCCACAAGCCATAATAAATATTGAGACAATTGCGATGTTACCGAGTTAGTTTAGTAAGTATACTTAACTCACTTTTACATCGCATTTAGTTTTATGATTGTTGTAATCGCTATCTTGAATTTCAGCGTTATAACAGCTAGTTGTTAAGATCATGCCATCTATCTCGTTTCTGTGATGATAACGATTGACAGAAACGGGTTCATCTAAATGAATCAGAATGGGCTACAGTGATTGTGGTTAGCTGTTTACCACGCGTAATCCACTGTACTCGCTAAGTAACCTTGCTTCTCTTTGTTTTAATTGGGCTAGGTAACTTCTGAGCGTTTTGCTTATTAGGGTATTTCGTTTAATTAGATCAAGCTGTGGCCAAGTGGCACGCTCGCCATTGTGAATAAGTTCTTGGATGCTTTTTAAACTGGGGTTTGAAGCTATATGTTTAAAATTAGCAAACGTTGCGCTAGGCAATATGTTGATATCACCTACGTACTGTTGGTCAATAACAGAGCGCACTTTGTGTATCGCTAACCTAGCAGCACGATGGCTAATAAGGTTTTCAAGTATATCAAAGGCATAGATGCTATTTACTTTGGCTATTTTTGCAGCATAGCGCCATGTTAATCCTACTAAGCCGGTGGTGTCTCTTTTATCTCTCGCTAAAAAGGGAACCGCTATCAGGTTAGTTTGGCTAACAATACTATGATTCACACCGTATAAACGCGCTAAACGCTCAAAGGGCAAGTCGGCCATAATAGAGCCGTCTGCAAAACGACGGTTGGGGATATAAGTGACTATTTCGCCTGCTCTGTTTTTAGCTTTTAGTTGCACCGGCTTAAATAATATTGGGATCGCCGTTGATGCTCTGACTGCTTGGGTAATAATAGCGTTGGGTGAGGTTTTAGCATTTAACAAGCGTGAATGTTGATGCAAGTCAGCTGGAGACACTGTGATCGTCATATGACGACCGGTCTTTTTAAAGGCCTCTTCAAAAGTGGTTAAATCAAACAATTCAATTAAGGCATTTTCTAAATTACTACTATCGAGCAAACTGTCTTTACCAAAACCCTGCCATAGTCGCCATTTTTTAAATTTTTGTTGAATGTTCTTTGGCTGCATAACCTCTAATAGTTCTTCATCGGTGCGTGTACCAACAAGTGCAGCAATGATGGCTCCTGCGCTGGCACCTGAGATTACTTTAGGCAGTAAATTATACTCAACTAATGATTTGATTACGCCACAATGAAAAAATCCAAGGCCAGCACCACCACTTAACATCAAACAGCTGCGACCAAATGCCTGCGCCGTTTCTTCAAAAAATGATAGTTTTTCGTAGAAATCGATTTCATTTTCATCTGCATGATAAATAAAATCCAAAGCCCCGCATACTTCTTGAATAAATTCTTCAATCAGACTTTTAGTGCCAATTTTAGCGTACTGATTCAGTGCAGACGAAGCAATATTCCCTAAGTTGCCATGTAATCCTTCGTGTAAAATATACATTAAACCTGCAGCATCACCACTTACTCTGGCTTGTTTCATTCGTTGTACACGTTTACGAATGAGTCGGTAGTCGTAGTCCTTACATGGGCCTTTGGCTTTCCATTCTTGGGCGCCAGACAATTCGTCATGAGCTTTTGCCGCTTCTTGATATTCTTCATAAGAAGATGCGTGTGTCATGATATCTTGTAATTCAGAAAGGTTTTTATTTGCCATGAAAGTTTCTCAAGTTACTAGTCTGACCAGATATAACCGTAAATAATTAGAAAATGCTACCCAAAATTTAGGATGCTTAGCTTCAGGCACTATCGAATATTGACAATATGGGTTAACTAGTTGTATTTAAATAGAGTTTTATGTGGATAAATTCAATCTATGGTAATTTTAGTTTGACCATTCTAATTCCAATAGTTAGTTTAGTACGAATTAGAATGGGCATTTATACATACCAAATAATAATATTGACAAGGCGCAACTGCTTTTTATGCAATTAATTGAACAACTCATCACTAATCTACCTTTGTTATCCATTCCTATTATTAGTGCAATGGTGGGTTGGTCTACTAATTTCTTAGCCGTCAAAATGATGTTTTATCCCATCGAATTTATTGGCCTCAAACCTTTTTTTGGTTGGCAAGGTTTAATACCTGCTAAACGCCGAGAAATGGCAGAGATTGAAGTTGAACTAGTCTTGGGAAAATTGCTCAGCGTGAAAGAGTTAGCCGACCGTATTGACCCTGTTGAACTGACAAAAGCCATTCATAGACGTCTCAAACAAACTATTAGAGTTATCATCAACGATGTCATGAAACAGTCTGCACCACAGTTGTGGGCCTCCTTGCCAGTGCATGGTAAAAACCTTGTGTATGCGAGGGTAGAAGCCGATATCCCTAATGTTGTGACTAAGATGGTGAATGACTTTAAATACAACATTGAAGAAATTGTCGATATAAAAGAATTAGTTGTGGGTCAATTGGTTAATGCTCCCGAGTTGATTAACGAAATCTTTTTGAAATCTGGTGAGAAAGAATTTCCTTTTATAGAAAAATCAGGCTTTTATTTTGGTTTTTTATTTGGTTTACCTACTATGGTTGTTTGGATGTTTTATCCTGTTTGGTGGGTATTGCCGGTAGGTGGCTTAATGGTGGGTTACGCCACAAATTGGATTGCATTAAAAATTATTTTTGAGCCTAAACATCCGATTAAGTTTATGGGGTTTACTATTCAGGGCATGTTTTTAAAACGTCAAAAAGAAGTGTCGCGTGTGTATTCAGATATTATTGAGTCTAAATTGATGACCTCAAAAAATATTATGGAAATTGCGGTACATGGCTCTGGATCTGGGCAATTATTAGAATTAATTGAACTACATGTGAATGACGCTATCGAACGATATGTCGCTATCGCTCAACCTTATTTTGCCTTAGGCGTCGGTTCAGACTCTTATTATAAAATGAAAGAACTTGCTACGCAGCGTATCTTTAATGACTCAGAGAAATACTTGGCTTATGCCTATGAGTACACTAATAATGCATTGGGAATTGCTGATGATTTGTGCGCGCGTATGGAAGCCTTGTCGCCTGAAGAATTTGAAGGCGTACTTCGCCCTGCTTACGAGGCTGATGAATGGAAGTTGATTGTAACAGGTGCCTTATTGGGTATGGGAGCTGGATTTATACAGCTATATATAGTGTTTATGTAGTAAAGCTTCACTATTC
>JBNMPD010000211.1:0-5243 GCA_051276225.1 Flavobacteriales bacterium | reverse complement strand
AAAAACTTTATTTGTTAACTATTAACTGAAAACGGGTGTGTTGTGAACAAACTAAGAGGTGAAGCAAACGTTTTCATCCCTACTATTATTGATGTTGAAGCCAGTGGTTTTGGAGCGTCAAGTTATCCCATTGAAGTGGGTGTGATTAATCAGTCAGGTAAAAAGTTTTGTAATTTAATTAAACCTCAAAATGATTGGACACACTGGGATGCGAGAGCTGAATCATTACATGGTATTAGTCGCCAGTTACTGGCACAAAAAGGTTTGCCCGTACAAGAAGTGTGCCTGCAACTCAATCAGTTTTTGATGGGGCAGACTGTTTATTCTGATGGTTGGGTAGTGGATGATACTTGGCTAATTAAACTTTTTAACGCTGCTAAAGTGGTGATGCAATTTCATGTTAGCTCTCTGGAAATGATCTTAAACGAAACTCAGATGTCACAATGGCACTCTACCAAAGACAAATTATTTCAAAAAATGAAAGAGCCGCGCCATCGAGCTAGTAGTGATGCTGCACTTATCCAAAATACGTTTGTGACAACTCGGCGATAATTTAACCTTTGCGACAAAAAGGCTGAGCAGTTTCGAGATCCTTATTTTTCATCAACTAAACACTGCCTTTAACTGCCATTAGCACATTACTAGGCGTTTATGTGAATCGCTAGACTTATTCCCTGAAGCAATTTCCTCTGACTTTTATAAGCCCGCCTACCATTATTTAGTTAGGTGCATGTTGAAGATTAACACTGGTTATTATTAGCATGCACTTGTTAGAATAATAGGAACAATTCAACTGGTATTGTTATGCCCCATTTTACTGAAAAAACACACCCCGAAGAACAACTTCTAGACGGTATTGCTGACGCTTTGGCGCAACAAGGATTTTTTCAATTACAGGATTTTTTACCCACGCTGCTTGCTGAACAGTTAAAGTATGAAGCAAAACGTCTAGCTACAATCGCGTTTAAGCCTGCTGGTATTGGACGTAATGATAGGCAGCAATTAAATTCAAAAGTAAGAACCGACTCGACTTTGTGGTTTAGTGGCAATTCAGTCGTTCAGCAGGCCTATTTAAACTGGATGGAGCAATTAAGAATTGGCTTGAATCGGCGACTATTTTTGGGACTATTCGATTTTGAATGTCATTATTCACATTATTCGAAGGGTGACTTTTATCAACGTCATTTGGATGCCTTTAAAGGATTTAAATCAGGGGCACAAAATAATAGGCTGTTGAGTACAGTCTTTTATTTGAATCCAGACTGGGCTAAAAATGATGGTGGTGAGTTACTTTTATATGCTGATAAAAAAGTATCACCTTTATTGATTGTGCCACCGTTGTTTAATAGCTGTGTGATTTTTCTCAGTGATACCTTTCCACATGAAGTCCTTACTAGTAGCTGCGATCGCTATAGTATTGCTGGTTGGTATACGGGCAATGGTAATTCGGTTGAGCATCTTGATACCTTTAAATAAATTATCACTGTATATCAGGCATAAATTTACTGGTTGCTCTGATTCCGTATATTAAGCTAGGTTGGTTCCGCTGTTTTTTGAGATATCCATATGAGATTGTTTAAAAAGTCCTTTTTTTGGATTGTATTACCCATATTAGGGCTATTCATCACACTGCTTTTATTTGGTCGCCAATGGGTATTTAGTTATCTGTCACCCCCTGATAATTTTGTGTTGGCTGATGCACCTAAGGCCCCTGATTTTGATAAAGAATATTTTTGGGTGGCTCATCCAGATAAAAATGATACCTCTGACTTAGTGCCTGATGGTATCGATACCAGTGGCGATATAACAAATAAATATGTAGATGTGTTTTTTGTTCATTCAACCGGATTTGTTGGCCCTGGTGGTTGGAATTCCAGTATGCAAAGTGAAAACTCAGAGTCCCAATCAATCGAATATATGCTGTCTAGCATGGCCAGTATTTTTAACGGTTGTTGTAATGTATATGCCCCACATTATCGCGAGGCTCAAATTCAGTCATTCATGCCCGAAAAGTTTGATGCGGGTACCCAAGCCTTAGATTTAGCTTATCAAGACGTCGAAATGGCATTTGATTACTACCTAACGCATTATAATCAAGGCCGACCCTTTATCGTGGTCGGTCATAGCCAAGGCACAACTCACGCTTTACGTTTATTAGAACAAAGGGTGGATAATACTGAGTTATTCAATCAGCTAGTGGCAGCCTATTTGGTTGGATATTGGTTGCCTGTAGATAAATTTAGTCGAGGCTTTGAGCAGATCACTGCGTGTGAAGACTCGACACAGCTAGGCTGCATAGTTAGTTATGATGTATATGGGCAAGGGGGTGAGTTAGACACAAAGGTTCCTCATTGGTATAAAACAGGATGGGAACTTAATCAACAGGCGGATAATAGTGTTAAGCCCACCGTTTGTGTCAACCCAATGAGCTGGCAACGTCATCAAAATAAAATACCAAGCAGACAACATCTTGGCGCCATGCCTGTTGATTTTAAGCGTACGCCGTTGGATATGTTGTTAGATAACAATCCTGGATTTATTTTTCAAACATTACCTGCATTAAGCAGCCAGTTAACGTGGGCGCAATGCAAAGAAGATGGCAGGCTAGAAATTATGCAGCAGGCAGATAACGCATTTTCAAATCATTTGAATCAGGCCAATAAAAGTTACCATATACTCGATTTTAGTCTGTTTTATGGCAATATGCGGCAAAACGCTATCCAGCGTGCTAATCAATTTATCATCACAAATAAAACGTCCCATAAAGAATAATATCAAGGAATTTAGTATGACCATTTTTAAAAACGCGTTCCAGCAAACGCTTAGAGTCTCTTTTTTATTGTGCTGCTTAAATGTGTCTGCGGCTGATAAAGCGCAACAATTGTATACCTCTCAACCTGATGTCACCCCAGAATTAGGAATACGGGGAAGTTATTCAGTTGGCGTTAGGACTATTCAGGTGACAAACCCACAGCAACTTAGCACCAAAGATTATAAAAGTTTGGAAGACCGCACGTTAACAATGGAAGTATGGTACCCAGCATTAACCAAAGATACCGACGTGCAAGCAACTTATGAAAATGTGACACGAACTAACAAAGCGTTTTCACTTCAAGGTCACAGTGTGAGAGACGCAAGCACTAACCAAGAAAAAACTTATCCGTTAGTGGTGTTATCCCATGGGTATACAGGCTATCGCACTATCATGTTTTATCTTGGAGAACACTTAGCTAGCCACGGCTATGTAGTAGTTGGGATTGATCACACTGATTCCACCACCGCAGACGTCGATTTTAAAAACGCTCCTTTTGCTGGGTTTCCCAGTACCTTAATCAATCGTGCCCGTGACCAACAATTTGTGTTGGATTATTTCACATCAGCTAAGTCTGATTTGTCTAAAGTAGTCGATACCGACCTTGCCTCTGTCATTGGATTCTCTATGGGCGGTTATGGCGCGGTAAATACTGTGGGTGGTTGTTACAATTTTAAGCAACAAAGTCTGCAAGGTTTCGGTTTTCCTGAATCTACTGCAAAAGCATTATTACCAGTATTTAATACTTGTAATGCGGGAAAAAAGAACGTGGATAGTCGTTGGAAAGCCATGGTCGCTTTTGCTCCTTGGGGACAAGAACAAAATTTACACACATTGGATGTTATCCAAGTACCAAGTTTATACGTTACTGGTGATCATGATGATATTTCTGGTTATGAACAAGGTGTGAAAAAGTTATTTGAACAGTCAGCAGCAAAAGACAGCTTTATGTTGGTGTATGAAAATGCACGACACAATGTGGCACCGCACCCAGCGCCAGAAATAGCTTATGCCGATGAAGCAGATTTAGGTCTCTATTATGAGCCAGTTTGGAGCAGTGAGACCCTTAACCGTATCAACCAACATATGACTTTGGCTTTTTTAGACTGTTATGTAAAAGAACAAGTGTCTGCTTGTGACTATTTACCTAAAAGAGAAAGTAGCACCCAAATCAAACAAGCTGATGGCAAATCAACGGATCCTTGGCCGGGCTTCGCTAACCGATGGGCAGTGGGCATGAGGTTTGTACGAAAATAATAAAAGCAGTTAACAAATAGCTGTTAATTAAGAGCAGAGAATAAAAATCATATGGAAATAGACATATTTCAAGTCGATGCTTTTGCGGAACAAGTCTTTATGGGTAATCCAGCCGCTGTATGCCCATTAAACACTTGGATAGATGACAAACTACTGCAAAAGATCGCTCAAGCAAATAATTTGTCTGAAACCGCTTTTTTTGTGCCTTATCAGGATAAGTTTCAATTACGCTGGTTCACGCCGTCCCATGAAGTGGACTTATGTGGTCACGCAACATTAGCTGCGGCCCATGTATTGTTCAATCATTTAGGATATGAAAAACATAAAATTTGCTTTAATACTAAAAGTGGGGACTTGTTAGTGACTAAAAAGTCCAATGGGTTAGAAATGGATTTTCCTGTATCTTCACCAAAGCCAGTGATTGCCCCTGATAATTTGTTGTTGGGACTAGGAAGGGAGATAAAACCTAAAGCTATATCTGCAGCTTTTGATTATATTATTGAACTTGACGACGAAGCAGCAGTGAAAACACTTTCGCCTAATTTTGAATTATGGAAGACCATTGATCTTAGAGGAGTAGTGGTGACTGCAGCAGGTAACGATGTTGATTTTGTTAGCCGATGTTTTTTCCCTAAACTTAACGTGGATGAAGACCCAGTAACAGGTTCAGCGCATTGTGAATTAGCCCCTTATTGGTCGAAAAAATTAACTAAAAACAATTTAAAAGCCAAACAATTATCCTTAAGAACCGGTGAAGTTGAATGCCAACTTATGGGTAACCGAGTGTTATTAAGCGGCAGGGTAGTGGACTATATGCGTGGCAAAATAAGCCTATAAAACCAGTATTTTATTAAATTGGCTGAAATATCTGCAGGGGAATATATGATGTTTGATATCGATATTACTGATTTTATGACAAAAAAAGTTAATAGCATATAAATTGAATATATTAAGGGACCCGCAATGCTAAGCGAGTCCCATATATAAAATTACTCTTGGGTAAAGGTTAATCCCGCATTGGCCACAAGGCGTTTGATTAACTTATCACCCATAGCTGGTGCCGAAGTCCAAATTCCCCCTTGGGTGTCTACCGCGTCCTTTACCAAACAGATAGCTGCTTCGGTGATGATTTTTGAAGTAGAGCCATAACCTGGATCTCTATCGCCTGTCACTG
>JBNMPD010000210.1:0-5294 GCA_051276225.1 Flavobacteriales bacterium | reverse complement strand
AGTACTGTTTGATTTTTGTTGGCATTATATTGAATTATAAATGTAGATAATATTGAGTGCTAACTTGTAGGGCATAACTTGTTTGGTTTGACTCAAGGACCTGTGGAAGTGTTGGCATTGACTCTGAATCAATAAGAAACTACTAGGCGTTGTGGTGTTTAATAATAACTAAACCAAAATCACTGTTACTCGATGCTTTGAATCCAACTAAATTTATGGGTGTGTTAGTTGAATAAGTGTCCTAGATAATTATATTACAAGTAATTATTTCATCACCCAACCCTGCCTTCCTTGGCAGGTTGAATTCATCTAACCTGTATTTCGCATTCCTACTGCTATACCTGCTATGGTGACCATCATAGCGCGCTCTAGGGTCGCATCGTGTTCGTTTCCATCTAGCTGTCTAATTCTTTTAAGTAACTCGATTTGCAAATAGTGCAAAGGTTGTAGGTAGCTGGCACGAATGTTCATAGAAATGGAACCTTTAGGGTCACTTTCCATGACTGTTTTTTGGTCAAGTAATTTAAGTAATAAATCGATGCTTTGCTGGAGTTCAATACGCAATGCATCGCCAAAGTGTCTAAGCTCTTCAGGGACTAAACTTTGATCGTACTCATGGCTGATTTTAGGGTCGGCCTTAGCGAAAACCATGTCTAACATGGAGAGTCGAGAATAGAAAAATGGCCAATTAGCTAACATATCTTGGATTGTATCTTCTTTACCAGCATCTAAAGAATTTTGCACAGCCTTCATCACGCCTAACCAAGAAGGTAATACCATACGAGTTTGAGCCCATGCAAAAATCCATGGGATGGCACGTAAGCTTTCAATGCCTCCTGTGGGTTTACGTTTGGCGGGACGACTGCCTAATGGTAATTTGCCTAATTCTTGTTCTGGAGTGGCAACGCGGAAGTAAGGCACGAAGTTTTCGTCATGTCTGACGATTTGGCGGTAATTATCTCGTCCATCAGCGGCCATTTTTATCATCGCTTCACGCCATGCTTGTTTGGGTGCAGGTGGTGGTAAGATCAACGCTTCTAAAATTGCACTAGCATACATAGCCAAGCTGCGCTGAGCCAAAATAGGCATACCAAATTTATAACGTATGGTCTCGCCTTGTTCGGTAACTCTAAAACCACCGGTTAACGACCCTGGTGGTTGTGACAGTATCGCTGCGTGAGCCGGTAACCCACCACGACCGATAGTGCCGCCACGTCCGTGAAACAATGTTAATTCTATATCGTGTTCTTCGGCTAACGCGACCAATGCTTCCTGTGATTCATATTGTGCCCATCCAGCAGCCATTGCACCTGCATCTTTAGCTGAGTCTGAATATCCAATCATTACATGTTGGTGACCTTGAATATAACCGCGATACCAATCAATAGAAAAGAGTTTTTTGGTAACACTGGCAGCAGCGTTTAAGTCGTCTAATGTCTCAAACAAAGGTGCCACAGGCATCGGCCATGTTACGCCCAGTTCTTTAAGCAATAAATTTACACTTAATACGTCTGAGGGCAGGCTAGCCATAGAGATGATATAAATTCCAAAGCCGTCTTTGCCATTTTTTGCAATCACTTTACAGGTGTCTAACACTTCCTGCACATCTTGACTCGGTTGCCATGCTGGCGGGAACAATGGACGTTTTGAGCCTAATTCTCTTAGTAAAAATGCCTGTTTGTCATCTTCACTCCACTGGCCGTAATCACCTAAACCTAAATGACGAGTAAGTTCAGAAAATACATCTGCGTGCCTTTCTGAGTCTTGACGCACGTCTAACTTAAGTAAATGTACGCCAAAACAGTGGATCCTGCGGATAGTATTTTGTAAATGCCCTTGTGCGATTACGGACATACCACAGGCTTGTAACGAGTGATAACAGGTCATTAAAGGAACGAGTAACTGTTCTTTGTTATCAACCCAATCAGTCATATCAACAGGCACATCTTTAAGTTTTTCGATGATGCCTTCTTGGGTTTTTACTAGTTTATCTAAAAGAGGCCTCAAAACTGCACGATAAGGTTCCAGTACATCGCCAACTTGCTCTCTAAGAGCGTCGTCGCAATCGCTCATGGATAATTCGGTTTGTAAAATATCAATGTCTTTTGCAAACAACTTGGCAGCGCGTTTGCGTGCTAACAGTAAAACTTGTTCCGTCACTTTTGATGTGACGAAGGGATTACCGTCTCTGTCGCCGCCCATCCATGAACCAAACTTCACGGGTGACACATCTAACGGAATAGCTAAACCAAATTTTTCAATAAAGCGTTTATCTAATTCACGAATAAATTCCGGTACCGCCTCCCACAGTGAGTTTTCAATAACAGAGAATCCCCATCGAGCTTCGTCAACAGGGGTAGGGCGAACAGTACGAATTTCTTCGGTGTGCCATGCTTGACTAATTAGTTCTGCAATACGGGTTTCGATTTTATCCCGTTCTAATTCATTAAGATCCGAGACATGTACTTTACTCAAACATTTCGCTAGTTCGCTGTGTTTGTGGATAAGTGTGCGACGTGTCACTTCTGTTGGGTGAGCAGTTAATACCAATTCAATATTTAAATGTTTTAGGGCCTTTTCGAATGTATCGGCCTTTATACCTGCTTGATCTAGATGACTAAACAAAGTGTCGATAGGATCAACTTGATCGTTATTACTGTTAAATTCTTGTTCGGCAATATTCGCCAAATTTAAAAACTGGGAAAAAGCTCTACCTACCGTAAGTAGTTCATCATTTTTTAACTCAGTGAATAGTTGCTTAACACGTATTGCACATTCTTCATTACCTTGATGGGCTTTTCGACCGTCTTTCCTGACAGCTTCAATTCTCTGTAACCACTGCTCACCTAGCTGATCACGTATGGTGTCACCTAATACAGTCCCTAAACTACGAACCGTTCCTATTAACTGGGAATCCAAAATCTGTGACATATACGTCTCCTTAATTGATAAAACACTGAATATAAGATACTTAGATGTAAACTATTTGTCTAAGTAAATAGGGCTATTAATCATTCCTAAATGTGTTTATTGAAGTGATTTATCTATATACTTGCGTGCTTTTAAAGCAATAGTGTCAAAAACTTTTTTGGAAAGGAAAGTGAAGGGCATGTCAGGAGCCAAAGTGTCAGAAAAATTTACCAGCATAGAAACACAAGCAAGTTACGGTATTGGTCTACAGATGGGCGAACAGCTGCGCGCTAATCCTTTCGAGGGTTTAGACATCGCAGGAGTGCAAGAAGGTCTTGCCGATGCGTTTAATAATCAACCCGCTCAGGTTGATAACGATACCTTGCGTGCTGCATTCAATGAAATACATGAAATTATGCAAGCAGCTAAATCAGTCGAATTTGCAGAAGTCATTACTCAAGGCGAAGAGTATTTAGCACAAAATGCTGAACGTGAAGAAATTACAGTGACTGAAAGTGGCCTTCAATATGAAGTCGTTAGTCAAGGCGAAGGTGAAGTGCCAACTTTGAACTCAACTGTACGTGTTCATTATCACGGTACTTTATTAGATGGTAGCGTATTTGATAGTTCTTATGATCGTGGTCAGCCAGCTGAATTTCCAGTAAGTGGCGTGATCAAAGGTTGGACTGAAGCACTTCAATTTATGAAAACAGGTACCAAGTTAAAATTACATGTTCCAGCCGAGCTAGCCTATGGTGAACAAGGTGCAGGCGGGGCAATTGGACCTCATAGCACACTAATATTTGATGTTGAATTACTCGATATTATTTCTTAGCTATTATTATGTAAGTGTTAAGGCCGATTTTTCGGCCTTTTTTGTAGCCTTTATTTTATAATTAAAAACAGAAAAATCTGAGTGTTTTTAGTAGGCTTTTTGCTGAATGGTTTGACATCAACAAACATTTTATTTATTGGAATGAGTAGTTTCGTCATGTTTGGGTAGCGTTCGAACAATATTAATTCAGATAGTCTCTGTGGTTTGTTAGGTATCGACGCGATTGACTGGCAGACAAATATAAATAACAAGGAAAAAGCTTACTTACTAGGCATCTTAGCCATGAATGCTCTGGGATTAATAACTAAAGCGCAAGATTTTGTTTAGTTGAATCCAGAAAAGCATTTAAGCAAGCATCCGCGTCACCATATTGCTGAGAAGAAAAAGACGGCCACCGTAAATAATTTTGCATTGGCATTCTATTGAGTACTATATTCTTAAATACATTACCGGTATTTTTAAAATTGAAGTTATATGACCGAGGGAAAAACGATGTACGACTGTAACATTGTTATAATAGACGACGACATTATTACTCTTGAATTAGTTCAGGTCATTCTTGAAGAAGTCATATCGGGTGAAATTAATGCCTTCTCTGATAGCAAACAAGCTATAAATTATGTGCAAAGTGACAGTATGGACAAGATTTCATTGGTAATATGTGATTGGTTAATGCCTGATGTCAGTGGTTTACAAATACTCGCAGCGCTTCGCAAGTGTAAATCACAATGTCCATTTTTGATGATAACCGCTAATGCAACCAAAGAGTTGGTGGTTGATTCTATGCGGTTAGGCGCCACTGATTTTATTGTGAAACCTTTTATCACACGAGACTTGCTAACTAAAGTCGAGCGACTTATACGTGACGCTAATGGCTGATAAAGTCGATTTTCGTTTTCTTACCTTTTCAATTTAAGTGACATTATTCATGCAGTTTGACAATATTATTGACAGAACACCCAGTTACGCACTCAAGTGGGAAAGATATAAAGGCCGCGATATCTTACCAATGTGGATTGCGGATACAGAGTTTAGATGCGCGGAGCCTATTTTAGATGCTATCAAAGAGCGCACTGAGCATGGTTTGATGGGGTATACCTTACCTTCTGACCATGTAACTGCAAATCAAGCGGTTGTCGACTGGTTAGGGCGTCAATATGATTGGCAAATATCTGCTGATTGGATTGTATGGACACCTGGTGTGGTGCCTGCATTTAATGTGGCATGTAAGGCACTGTGTCAGCCTGGTGATAAAGTGATGATTCAAACGCCCAACTATCCACCCCTTATTGCTGCGCCTAAGCTAAATGATCTGTTAAAGGTCGATATAGAAACAGTAGAAATCGATGGCCGTTGGACCATGGATTTTGATGAACTCGAAAAACAAGCTGCGGACCCTGCATGTAAGTTATTTATAATATGTAATCCAATGAACCCTGTTGGCACTGTGCTCACGTCACAAGAGTTACAACGTATCGCTGATATTTGTATTAGTAATAATGTGATGTTGTGTTCTGACGAAATTCATTGCGACATTATTTTAGATGAG
>JBNMPD010000209.1:0-5332 GCA_051276225.1 Flavobacteriales bacterium | reverse complement strand
ACTTATTTAAAGTCTGGTTGGCTGCGGGCGGTCAACAAAACCTGAAAGTGAATTGTTTTGTGACATCTTTTGAAATTATGTATGAGCGTAAGCAAAACGACAAACATATGCTCAAAGTGGTTGAGGCAAAAATAGAAAAAACACCCCTAGAGTTGCAGCAGAATCTGCCTATCACCAAGCGTGAGTCTGAAGTGTTATATTGGGTGTCATACGGCAAAACAAATTGGGAAATATCTCAGATATTATCAATGAGCCACCGAACGGCTAATAAACATCTAGAACAAATATATAAAAAGTTAGGCGTAGATAATAGAACCTCTGCCGCTGCCATCTCGATACGAATATTAGAGTCATAGATAATACACTGGCTTAGACAGGTTGGACTTGTGGTGCGAGTTAGTTTCTCTATACTGCGCTTCTAAAAGGTGAGGGTTCATGAGCGATATTACACAACTTCTTGAAAACAATAGGCAATGGTCTGAAGATCAGAAAAATTCTGATCCTGAGTTCTTTAATAAATTGTCAGAGCGTCAAAAACCTGAATATTTATGGATCGGGTGCTCAGACAGCCGAGTCCCTGCCAATCAAATTGTGGGGTTAATTCCAGGCGATATTTTTGTGCATCGTAATGTGGCAAATTTGGTAGTGCATACCGATTTTAACTGCTTGTCTGTGCTGCAATATGCGGTTGATGTGCTAAAAGTGAAACATGTGATCATTTGTGGTCATTATGGCTGCGGTGGTGTCGACGCAGCGTTACAAGATCAACAGCTTGGTTTAATCGACAACTGGTTGGGGCATATTAGAGATATTGCTTATAAACATAGAGCAGAGTTATCTGTTCTTAACGAGCAGGATAAATGTGCTCGGCTATGTGAACTTAACGTGCTTGAGCAGGCTGATAACGTTAAACGTAGCAGTATTGTAAAAGAGGCACTAAAGCGGGGGCAGCCATTGCAGGTACATAGCTGGATATATAGCTTGCGCAATGGACGTTTGAAAGATTTGTCAAAGGTTACAGACTAACAGTGAAGTGACGTTCAAGTATTTTCTAGGGTGTTGTGTTTTAGCCATATCTAACTTTTGGCTTTGCTGAACAACAAACATGATTCTTTGCGCGCCACTTTGAAAAACAGCTTGGTTATAATCCAAACTTAACAGAAACAGATAATGCTAGGGCAGAAGCACTGGCAGCATTTTATCTCGGTCAGTCTCCTAAATATGTCTATTCAACTGCTTATCATCGGACGCTCGAAACCGCCGGTCCCGTTACAAATGGTTGTGTGAGCCATTGTTTAACTCAACTCGTTACTTAAGACACCTTGTTGGAATTTCATAGTCCTTTGTTTTTCTCAGGCTTTCATTATGTTGTCTCATCAGCATGACTTGATTTTTGACATAACCTATATTCAGATATGTTTTTCAAAATATCATCATCAACAGAGCAGACAGAACCAACATTCAATCGATTGAAATTTATGATAGCAGAACATCTTTATATCGATCCTCAGGAAACTTCGCGACCAGCACTATTAAAAGGTTTCAGCAGCGTTTTAAAATTATAAATTAGGTATTTATACCAATGCAAGTGTGTCTTTATTAGTCTTTAATAGGCTCATGATATATAGAGAATGATTTAAAACTACAGACAATAATCAAATGTCTAAAAGCAAACTTAAACGCTGTTAATGTCCGCTAAATATTAAAGAATGGGCTTCTATTTTTTAAAGAGTAAAAATGATTAATTCAAAGAGCATAACTCATCCTCACGTATCTAACAGAGCCTCTATTATGAATCGACAAGCAGGATTTACTCTCATCGAACTTGTTATAGTCATCACTATACTGGGTGTTTTATCTGCTGTTGCAGTCCCTCGTTTTATAGATTTGAGTGAAGAAGCTCATAAATCGGCGGTTAGCGGAACGGCGGGTGCTTTCGCTGTAGGTTTGATGTTGGTGAGGTCTGAAGCGGTTATGAAAAATATTTTACCTCACACATCCATGCTAATTAACGGAGTGAATGTTGTTGTTAATCAAGACCTAAAACCATACGACGTGACTGCTGCTGAAATCACAACCATGTCTGAACAAAATGGTTCGAGTGATGGTTGTTTTGCGCTTTGGGATATTCTTATGGGGGATGGTGCACCCACAATAGAAACAGAAAGCTCTACTGCCAACACTTCAGATTATATCGTATCCCATGCTGCGGCCACGCTATCAACAGGTGGGTGCACATATACTTATCGAAAAGAACTTAATCGCACAATAAATTGGAATAAAAAAGCCAGTCGTTTAACTATCATAAACGCATAATAAGTATGTTGGCACTACCTGCTCAGGTCAAACGAGTCTAAATTATACAGCTGTTAGTCCTACAATAAGCACTCTGAGCATATAATCATTGTACCGGCCAACCTTCAGCCGATTATAATATTCACATCTAATTAAAAAATTAACCGCCCCCGTGTGCACTGTTAATGATTAAAGTTTTATTAATCAATCAACTTGACTCTCAAGTTCCTAAGTTTATTACGCTTGATGAAAGGTTATACTAGTGGCAAATTTACCCAGTAAAGCCCTATAAGTGACTCATTTATGAAAAAAATACTGCTATCTATCGTTGCCATTGTTTTTGTGTTGTTGATCATCGTGGTTTTTAGAGCAACAACCGTTTTTGAAAACAATCAATATCAGGTTACTGAGTCTTTAACACCGATCACACTAGATGAAAACGCAGTGGTAGACAGGTTTAGTCAGGCACTACAAATTCCTACCATTTCCTATGACGATACAAGCAAGCTTGACGATGCAGCGTTTCAAGCATTCCACCAACATTTAGCGCAGTCTTTTCCATTAGTGCATGCAAAAACACAGCTCACTAAGTTTAATAATTACAGTATGGTTTACCTTCTGAAAGGGCAAAACGCACAACTCAAGCCCGTACTTTTTATGGGACATATGGATGTAGTGCCGGTTGACGAACAAACCAAAGACCAATGGCTACAACCGCCATTTAGCGGCAATGTGGTAGATGGGGTAATTTGGGGTAGAGGTGCAATTGATGACAAAGTCAGTGTGTTAGCACTAATGGAATCAATGGAACGTTATTTAACACAAGAAAAAGTGCCACAAAGAAACATCTACTTTGCCTTTGGTCACGATGAAGAAGTCGGCGGCGAAGGCGCAAAAGCTATCGCTAAGTATTTTAGTGAGCAAGATATTCAGTTTGAGTTTATCTTAGACGAAGGCGGCGTCATTACCGATGGTATTATACCCGGTACTACTCAACCTATAGCTTTAGTGGGTGTGGCCGAAAAAGGCATTGTGAATTTTAGGCTTACCGTTAAAGGCGAAGGTGGGCATTCATCACAGCCACCAGCGCATACTGCAGCCGGTATTTTAGCCAGAGCCATAGTCAATGTAGAAAACAACCCGTTTGACGCTCGCGTTGAGTTTTTTGATTTAATGTTCGATAACATTGGTTATTCGATGCCTTTTTTAAACCGCTTACCTTTGGCTAACTTGTGGTTGTTTGAACCATGGGTACTGAGCACTTTACTCAAAAGTCCCAGCTCAGCAGCAAGCGCGCGCACCACTACAGCGGTCACCATGTTACAAGGCAGTACCAAATCAAATGTACTGCCCACTATTGCCTCTGCTGTGATCAATTTTAGAATATTACCAGGTGACACTATCGATAGTATTCAAGCGCATCTTGAGCGGGTGATTGATGATCCTCAGGTGACTCTGTCCACTGAGCTAGCTAATGAAGCATCCGCGGTATCACCTACCGATAACATTGGATTTAAGCTTATTGAAAGCTCTATCAGACGTTTGAACAACAATGTTCTTGTGACGCCCTATTTAGTATTAGGGGCAACAGATTCAAGACATTTCCAGGCATTATCAGATAATATTTATCGTTTTATGATGGTTTCACTCAATCCAACCACACTTAAACAATTCCACGGACTAAATGAGCAAATCACAATTAAAGACTATTTCAACGCTATCCAATTTTATAATGCAATGTTAGAACAAGCAGCGAGCGGACAGAAGTGAGTCGCAGTATGATAGATTTATAACTAAGCTTTATAAAGCAGGATTAGGAGAGGCAGAAATGCATAACAGGTACGCCGCTGTCTCAGTATGCTTACATTGGTTAATGGTGCTAATGTTTGTAGCTGTTTATTCTACTATCGAACTACGCGTCATATTTCCACGCGGCTCAGAAGATCGCGAGCTGATTAAATCAGTACATTTTTTGTTAGGACTCTCAGTTTTTGTACTGGTGTGGTTTCGTATCTTAGCTCGGGTTGTCACAGCAACACCAAGCCGCGTTAACTACGGTAAATTTCAAACCTACTTGTCAAAATTTGTATTTTTTGCCCTATACGGATTAATGATTGTCATGCCCCTTTTGGGTTGGTCTATCGTCAGTGCCGAAGGGCATATTATTAAT
The DNA here is from genome assembly GCA_051276225.1 of Flavobacteriales bacterium. Taxonomy (GTDB): domain Bacteria; phylum Pseudomonadota; class Gammaproteobacteria; order Enterobacterales; family Alteromonadaceae; genus Paraglaciecola. Next base: position 867 of record JBNMPD010000209.1, on the reverse strand, counting down.
ATAATGGGCCTTGAATTACCGTCTCTTCTGGATACAAATAAAGATCTTGCCCATGACATTGAAGAAATACACGAAACCTTGGGTAAAGTTGGCTATGGCTTAATTGCCCTGCATGCCATAGCCGCTTTGGGTCATCATTATATTAAAAAAGATGACACCCTAAAACGTATGTTGCGATTTAAGGAATACAATGGAATACAATAATGAACACAAGTCGGAGCGAATAAGTTGGATACGTGCCGTAGTATTAGGTGCCAACGACGGCATAGTGTCTACGGCGAGCTTAATTATTGCCGTAGCTGCCTCTCAGGCGGCCGGCGATAATCTTTTCACCGTGGGTATGGCTGGATTAGTGGCAGGGGCCATGTCGATGGCCGCTGGTGAATATGTATCAGTGAGCTCTCAAACTGATATTGAAAAAGCAGAACTGGCACTAGAAAAAAGTCACATTCAACAGAACTGGACGCTAGAAGTAGAAGAGTTAGCTAACATTTACCACGAAAGAGGTGTTGAGCCACAGTTAGCCAAACAAGTTGCCGAACAATTAATGGAAAAAGATGCCATAGGCAGCCACGCTAGAGACGAACTAGGAATAACCGACTTATCCCAAGGTAATCCTCTTCAGGCAGCGGTATATTCTGCGCTGTCTTTCTCAGCAGGGGCCTCATTACCGGTGATGATGATATTACTGGTTAGCCAGGCGGCATTAATGCCAGCCGTCATCTGTATTTCACTGTTATCGCTTGTTGTTTTAGGCAGCATATCAGCTCACGCTGGTGGAGCCTCTAAAACTAAAGGCGCAATACGAGTGCTATTCTGGGGTAGTTTAGCGATGGCAGTATCAATGGGGGTGGGAAGTCTATTTGA
>JBNMPD010000208.1:0-5402 GCA_051276225.1 Flavobacteriales bacterium | reverse complement strand
CTTGAGATTTTTGCTGACATATGCCGCCGTGAGCGTGCCCCTTTTGCAGTTGTAGGCGAAGCAACTGAAGAACAGCATCTGACTTTAAGTGACCAACACTTTGGTAACAACGCAATTGATATGCCTCTCGAAGTATTATTAGGTAAAACACCTAAAATGCATCGTGATGTCGCGTCCAAAACTCTCGACTCGGTAGCGATTGATACCAGCTTGATGAATGTAGCTGAAGCGGCAGAGAGAGTGTTAAATTTGCCTGCAGTGGCCGAGAAAACCTTTTTGATCACTATTGGCGATCGTTCTGTCACGGGGTTGGTGGCCAGAGATCAAATGGTCGGGCCTTGGCAAGTACCAGTAGCTGATGTTGCTGTGACTGCCAGTTCCTTTGATAGTTATCAAGGTGAAGCTATGTCTATGGGCGAACGAACACCTATTGCATTGATCAATTATGCTGCCTCTGCCCGAATGGCGGTAGGTGAGGCATTAACAAATTTAGCTGCGGCAGATATTGGTGATTTAAAGCGTATTAATTTATCAGCTAATTGGATGGCTGCGGCAGGGCATCCTGGTGAAGATGCGGGTTTGTATGAAGCGGTGAAAGCCGTGGGTGAAGAGTTATGCCCCGCTTTGGATATCACTATTCCAGTGGGCAAAGATTCGATGTCTATGAAAACCACGTGGCAGGATGATCAAGGTGACAAATCTGTTACATCGCCACTTTCTTTAGTGATTACCGCTTTTGGTGCCGTTCAAGATATTCGCAAGACTTTAACCCCAGAATTAAAATCCAAGATGGGTGAAACTGAATTATTATTGATTGACTTAGGCCAAGGGCAAAATCGATTAGGCGCATCTTGTTTGGCGCAGGTTTATCAGCAGTTAGGCAATGTGGCTCCAGACGTGGATTCTCCTTCGATACTAAAAGGATTCTTTTTAGCTGTTCAGCAATTAGTGAATGAAAAACATTTATTGGCTTATCACGACAGATCGGACGGCGGTTTGTTTACCTCTGTCGTAGAAATGGCTTTTGCTGGCAAAATAGGTGTGGATATCCATCTAGATGCGCTTAGTGGGCCAGCAATTGAATTATTATTTAACGAAGAATTAGGTGCGGTGGTACAAATTTCTGCAGCACACAAAGAACACGTATTAAACGTATTTGCCAAGCATGAAATACTGCATTTAGTGCATAGTATTGGCAGTGTTAACAACACTGACCAAATTGTATTCAAACAAAACGGACAGGTTATTCTCAAAAATAGCCGTGTGTTTTATCGTCAAATGTGGGCGCAAACTACGTTTCATATGCAAAAACTGAGGGATAACCCAAGTTGCGCTGAGCAAGAACATGTCACCAAGGCTGATGTTAAAGATCCCGGTTTACATGCCAATTTAAGTTTTGATGTCACCCAAGATGTTGCTGCGCCCTATATTTTAAAAGGTGTGGCACCACGAATTGCTATATTACGTGAGCAGGGTGTTAACTCACATGTCGAAATGGCTGCTGCATTTGATCGTGCTGGTTTTAGTGCCATTGACGTGCATATGAGTGACTTATTGTCGGGTAGACAATCGTTAGATTCATTTAAAGGTTTAGTGGCTTGCGGTGGGTTTTCTTACGGTGACGTTTTAGGGGCTGGTGAAGGATGGGCAAAATCCATCTTGTTTAATAATAAAGCTAGAGACCAGTTTGCTGAATTTTTTGCTCGTCAAGATTCTTTTTCTCTTGGTGTGTGTAATGGTTGTCAGATGATGTCTAATTTGAAATCTTTGATCCCTGGCGCTGAGTTATGGCCACATTTTGTGACGAACCAATCCGAACGGTTTGAAGCGCGTGTAGCGATGTTAGAAGTCAAATCATCAAAGTCAGTCTTTTTTGATGGAATGCAGGGTTCTAGGATGCCTATTGCTGTTTCTCACGGTGAAGGTCGCGCAGAGTTTAGCAATGGACAAGGCGCTATTACGGCCTTACAAAACTCTACTGTTGCTCTGCAATATGTGGACAATTACGGTGCCGTCACCCAAAACTACCCCGCAAACCCAAACGGTTCTCCCCTTGGCATAGCTGGATTGACCAGTTGTGACGGTAGGGCAACAATTATGATGCCTCATCCTGAAAGAGTATTCAGAACGGTAGCCAACTCATGGCATCCAGAAGATTGGCAAGAAGACGGTGCTTGGATGCGTATGTTTAGAAACGCTAGAGTGTATCTTGGGTAGAGGATGATTAATTTAAAGTCACATATAGATACATCATATATTTGACTTTAAATTAAAGTGATTAAAAAGGTGGGTTACGACTCATATTCATTAAGAATGTGTCGTGCAGACAGGTGGAAAATTTATAAAATTGCTCGCCTATATTTCTATTAAATTTAAGTTATTTTTTAAAGAATAAATAAACCCTTGTATATCAGTAAAATAGTGATTAATATTCAAACTTACTTGACAAGGACTAAGTCTTCTGAATATTAATAAAGTGTAAATAATAATGTATGTTATAAAACTAAAAATAATAAGAGACGCTCATGAATCGTTCGAATAAAGGCTTTGGTTTAACCGGTGTAATAGTGACGGTTATTTTCCTTATTGTTGCAGCTATTTTTAGCGCTTCGGCAAAATCTACAACTATAACTCAGTTTTCCTCCGAGATTACACTTGAGCCGATTATCAAACGGCACACTTAAATCAGGTCACTCTTTAACGTTACAAATACCTTACTTTTTGCGATGTAACTCACGGTTATTGTCTTTTTGTTGTTGGTTCTTTTTGAGCAGTACATATACCGCACTATTACCACCATGATTAGGCTGTGCAGTATGGTATGCGATGACTTCAGGCATTTGTTGTAACCACTGGTGCACGTAACTTTTTAAAAATGCCGGAAATGGCTTACTACGTAAGCCAAGACCGTGTTTAATTAATAAGGTACGATCACCCTTATTGTGGCTGTCTGTTATGTGAGTAAAAAGTAACGTTCTAGCCTGTTCAAATTTATTTTGTTGTAAATTTAATACAAAATCAATTTTGTATTTACCTAACCTCAAATTTTTGAAAACACCTTGTTGTACCCCATCTTGTTTGAAGCTGATATGGTCGTATGGATCAACTGGCTCGACTTTTTCGACACTCAGATAATTATTAACGAAATTTTGACTGGCTTCTATTGCCTGTCTTTTTAATTGTTGTGCTAAAGTATTTTTTTGTTGGCTGGTGGCCACAGTATCTGATTGTTCAATAGGCTTAACGTCTTGCAGTTCGTTTAAAAACGCTTCTAGTCCATCATCTTTTATTTGATTTTCTACCATTTTCACCTCTTTTTCCTCTATTTTCTTCCACTTCGCCTTGCCGTATATATTTCTTTCCACAACTTGGCATTTCAATCGAGCTTCAGTGATTACTTATTTTTATGTGGCACTAAATATGCCACAATTTATCTAAGTACTTTCTATCAGGTAAAATAATGATTACAAAATATATTGCTGTTGGCGCTTTGGCTTTGACATTGCTGGCCGGATGTTCTGAAGACAATTCATCTAAAAACTCTGCATCTAAAGCAACCCCATATAATACAACTGCTAGCCCTAAAGTAGATCAGTCTGAATCTGCTACTGAGGTTGAAATAAATGCCATTCAAGTTGGTAAAGATTATCATTCGTTCGCTAATCCAGAGTCAATAAAAGTCACTCACTTAAATTTAGATTTGACGGTAAATTTTGCTAAAAAAGTTTTAGTAGGCACAGCCCAGTTAGATTTTCAAAAAGTCGATGTTAATGCGACACAGCTGATATTAGATACACGTGATTTAACAATTAATAGTGTCACAGCTCTGGGTAAATCGGTTAACTTTAATTTAGCCAGTGTTGATTCATTTTTAGGTGCAGCTTTAACCATCGATATACCAGCCGATATAAATAGTGTTGTGATCAGTTATCAGACTTCTCCCAATGCATCCGGCGTGCAGTGGTTAACGCCAGAACAAACGGCAGGTAAAAAGCATCCATTTTTATTTACTCAGGCGCAAGCTATTCACGCTCGAAGTTTTATTCCGTTACAAGACTCACCTCAAGTACGCATGACTTACCAAGCGACTATTCGCACTCCCAAAGAATTACTTGCTGTTATGAGTGCTTCTAATGAGCCCGACACGCCGCGAGATGGTGTTTACCAGTTCTCTATGCCACAACCTATTCCTGCATATTTGATTGCCTTAGCGGTTGGAGACTTGCATTTTAAATCAATGGGCGAGCGCACAGGAGTCTATTCTGAAAAAGGTATTCTAGACGCTGCTGCAGCAGAATTTGCAGATACTGAGTCTATGCTCATTGCTACAGAAAAAGCTTTTGGTCCTTATAGCTGGGAAAGGTACGACTTGTTGATCCTGCCTCCTTCATTCCCTTTTGGCGGTATGGAAAATCCTCGTTTGTCCTTTATTACTCCCACAGTGATTGCTGGGGATAAAAGTTTAGTGGCGCTAATTGCACATGAGTTGGCCCACTCTTGGTCTGGTAATACCGTCACTAATGCAACATGGCGCGATTTATGGTTAAACGAGGGTTTTACTACTTATTTGACATATCGAATTATGCAAATGATTTATGGAGATGAGCGATTTGAAATGGAAGCCGTGTTAGGTCGCCAAGATTTACAAGCAGATATTGATTCGTTACCTGCCAATGATCAGATTATGGCCATTGATTTAAGAGGCCGAGACCCTGATGACGTTTTTAGTAATATTCCGTATGAGAAGGGCGCCTTATTTTTACGTGAGTTGGAACATAAAGTGGGCAGAGAAAATTTTGATCGATTTCTATTGGGTTATTTTGAAAAATTTGCCTTTAAAAGTATCACTACCGATCAATTTGTTAGTTATTTAGAACAAACTCTGCTTAAAGAGCACAGTGAAAATTTGTCAAAACAACGTATAAATCAATGGATATTCCAACCGGGTATCCCTGATGGGGCACCTGTTCCAGAGTCTGATGCATTTACTTTAGTAGACCAAGAAAGAGATGTGTGGTTAGCAGGTACTATTCAGGCTAATGAAATTGATAGTGAAAAATGGGTCGTACATCAGTGGTTGTATTTTTTAAACAATATGCCTAATAAGTTAAGCCAACAGCAATTAGCAGACTTGGATAAAACATTCGCTTTAACCATTAGTCAAAACAACGAGATTGCGCATAGTTGGTTATTAATAAGTGTTAACAATTGGTATCAACCTGCTTTTGTTCGGTTGCATGAATATTTAACATCTATCGGCCGTAATAAGTTAGTTAAACCTTTATACAAAGCACTTTCGCAAACCCCTGAGGGTAAAGTCATGGCACAAAAGGCATTTGCTGAAGCTAAAGCTGGTTATCATCCATTGACCGTTAAAGCCAACGAAGGTTTTGTGAAGTAAG
>JBNMPD010000207.1:0-5430 GCA_051276225.1 Flavobacteriales bacterium | reverse complement strand
TTTTTTCTAACATAACAGTGCGCCTCTTAAGCTTAATTAATTTGACCAACATAACTAAGGCACGGTGAGTTAGAAAATTGTGACAACTTTCTTTGATCATTTTTATATGTATACCCATGCCAACTAAAAAAATGACGGATGTCAGGTGGCGTGGATATCTAAACATGACAATTGTCATGATCTATTGGTGATACCTGTCTCTAACCAACTAGCTTTACTTGGCTCATAATTTACCCACGGTTTAGAGACTTGAAACGAGATACACCCATGCAAATACACAGTAACCATCAGCAAAATATTCATTCCAGCGTCATTGCCTCTGCGTACGGGCTGACTAAATCATTTGCAGGTAAAAAAGCCTTAGACAATATAGATTTGGAGATTAAGTCGGGACAAGTATTTGCTATTTTAGGGGCAAATGGCGCAGGTAAAACCACCTTAATTAATATCTTACTTGGACGACTTAACGCTGATTCGGGTGAGGTAAGTGTGTTTGGTGTAAAAGCAGGTTCGTTGCAGGCGAAGCGTCAAGCAGGTGCAATGTTACAAGTTGCCAATTTACCCGAAACCTTAAAGATAAAAGAACACATCCAGCTGTTTCAAAGTTATTACCCTCATCCAATGGATTACCAGCAAGTTATTCATTATGCCGGTTTGCAGGACATGCAGAATCGTTATTCTAAAAAATTATCCGGTGGTGAAAAACAGCGACTTTTATTTGCTTTAAGTATTTGCGGTAATCCCAAATTATTATTTTTAGACGAACCGAGTGTGGGTATGGACGTTGAAGCCAGACAAGGACTATGGCAGGCCATACGCGACTTAAGATCTGCTGGCACGGGCATAGTATTAACCACCCATTATTTGGAAGAAGCTGACAATCTGGCCGATGACATTGTGCTCATAAAACAAGGTTTAATCATTAAACATGGCAGTAGTGAGCAAATAAAAGCCAGCATCAGTCACACGACTATTCGATTTATTAGCAATGAAAAACCAGAGATTTTCGAACTATTACCGGCGGTAGTTAACGTGCAAACCAGTGGTAAATTTATCCAATTACACACCGATAATGTTAATCAAACTTTGACGGATTTGTTAAAAGCCTACCCCAATTTGCAAGATCTCACAGTGTCTAGTCCAGGCTTAGAACAAGCCTTTTTAAAATTAAACAACTCGGGAGAAGAGGTATGAATAATTCTCAGATCATAAATAACGCTCAATCTATGGACAGCTCTCAGACCATGAACCACTCTCAATCTATGAACCCCTCTCAGTCTATGAAAATGAGGCAAACCCTCAATATTTACTACTTAGAAAGTAAGTTTGAATGGCTTAAAAGTATCCGTAATCCTGCCTTTGCGTTACCCGCAGTGTTGTTTCCTGCGCTGTTCTACATCTTTTTTGGGGTGTTGATGAATCAACATGATCCTCAAGCGGCTACCTACTTGTTATGTACCTATGGCACTTTTGGCATCATTGGCCCGGCCTTGTTTTCCTTTGGCGCTGGCCTAGCAGTAGAACGTGGACAAGGATGGTTAGATATTAAAGATGCATCTCCTATGCCAGCATCCGCACAAATTGTCAGTCGTTTGTTAGTCTCTATGGCGTTTTCAGTGATGGTGTTAATCAGTTTAGGATTAGTAGCCTTTTTCTTTACCGATGTGAGTTTATCTTTAGCACAAGTGCTAACGTTATCTACCATTCTGGTGATGGGTGGCTTACCCTTCTGTTTGTTAGGCTTAACGCTTGGACTACTGCTAAAAGCCGAAAGTGCCCCAGCGGTAGTTAATTTGGTGTATCTGCCTATGTCATTTTTGTCGGGCTTGTGGATACCCATCACTTTGCTACCAAACTTTTTGCAGTCTTTTGCCGAGTTTCTTCCGCCTTATCACTTGTCACAATTAGCTTTAAAAGTAGTAGGGCTAGATTCCGGTGGATCTGTAGGTAAACATTTAGCTATATTAACGTTATTCAGTATCGTATTTTTTGGATTGGCCATTATGACTTTTAACAAAAAAAGCGTTCGATAGAAAGGGAGTAAAGAAGTGAGCGTGTTGAATGTTTTACGCAAGATTGATTCTTGGTTATTGCCCAGAAACGTAAACGAACAATTTTCGCCTTACGTATGGCTGATTTATTTGCCGCTTTTTTTTACACCGGTGATAATTTTTCATGATGAATCAATGGACTTAGTTTGGACCGCCTTAGCATCGATTGCATTTTTGGGGCTGTATTTTCACGCCTATTGGGTTAAAAGCCAATATCTTATTTATCATATAGTCGCCATAGCGTTAATGGGTACTTTGATTGCGTTTATTACACCGACTGCTTGTACCTTATTTATCTACGCGGGCGCTTTTTGTAGCAGGTTAAAGCCCCTTAAATATGCAGTGACCGTATTGGCAGCTTTATTAGTATGGATTGTGTCCATCAGCTGGTTTTTTAGTTTTGAAATGTTCTTCTATCAACCAGCCCTAATATTTACTTTGATTGTGGGTATCTTGAATATTTATCAAAATGTATTACATCAAAATAAACAAGAGCTGATTTTATCCCGCAAAGAAACTCAGCGTTTAGCACAAGTTGCTGAAAGAGAACGTATTGCCCGTGACCTGCATGATTTAATTGGGCATACGTTCTCAGTGATTACTTTAAAGGCCGATCTTGCGGGGCGACTCTTGGATAAGGGACTAGATAACGATCTCGAAAAAGCCCGTACCGAAATTAAACAACTGGAAAACATATCCCGCGATGCCCTCAGCCAAGTGCGCGAAGTAGTATCAGGTTACCGCACTAGCGATTTACTCAGTGAGCTTGCTAATGCCAAGAATGTTTTTGGCAGTGTCGATATTGATTTTTATCATCAATTTGAAAATATTGACGAACAACAAATCGAACTAGACAACACAAGCAATAAAGAGCTAGCCATTGTGCTTCGCGAGTTGGTAACCAACATTATTAAACACGCAAAAGCCACACAAGTAAGCGCCACCATCACACATGAAAACGGCAAGATTGTATTAGCCATGCAAGACGACGGGCAAGGGTTTGAGAATTTCCAACACAAAGGATTTGGACTCAAAGGTATCGAAGAACGTATGCAAAAACTCAAAGGTTTTGTAAGTATCAAAACGGGTGGCGATTACACCGGGACATTAAGCAAAATTGGCTTGCCCATGAGCAAGCAAACGGCGACGAGGGATTAATCAGCATGAAAAAAATTAACATCCTTTTGGCTGAAGACCAAACTATGTTACTCAACGCATTAGCTACTATTTTAGACTTAGAAGATAACCTACATGTAGTGCAAAGTTGTGCTAATGGTAAACAGGCTTTTGACTACATTCAATCAGATGAAAGTGAACGAGTCGATATTGTGCTCACCGATATTGAAATGCCAGATATGACAGGTTTAAAACTCGCTCAAAAGCTGTTTGAATCAAAGACGCCATGTAAAACCATCATATTGACCACCTTTGCCAGAAGTGGGTACTTACGCCGCGCGATGGATTCAGGCGTAAAAGGTTACCTATTAAAAGACTCACCCTCACAAGACTTAATCAACGCTATTCAAAAAGTACATCAAGGCGGTACTGCGATTGCACCAGAATTAATGGTTGGGTCTTGGATGGAAAAAGATCCGTTGTCAGATAAAGAACGCCATGCCCTGCGCTTAGCCAAAGATGGCCTATCTACAGAACACATCGCCAAGAAACTATTTTTATCCACGGGTACTGTTCGTAACTATCTGTCTTCAGCATCGAGCAAACTAAATGCTAAAAATAGAATTGAAGCGGCCAGAATTGCACATCAAAATGGGTGGTTGTAGTTAAACTTACCAAAAGCTACATCTTGTGCTTTTCTTCGATTACTTACGCAATAACATTTTCAGGGTTAGTTTTTACTATACCGCACAACCAATAAAACTGAGCCGCACTTATGCGGCTTCAATCAACAAGGTTCATGTTTGCTAATGCGCTAACTGTTAATAAAAAGCCTGAATATCAGTGATGGCACGCCCTAAAATTAGAGCATGAACATCATGAGTACCTTCATAGGTATTAACGGCTTCCAGATTCATGACATGGCGAATAACGCCATATTCATCACTGATACCATTACCACCATGCATATCACGAGAAACCCGCGCAATATCTAGAGACTTACCACAATTATTACGTTTCATGAGTGAAATCAATTCAACCGGGCACTGGTTTGCATCCATTAAGCGGCCCATTTGTAAGCAGCCCTGCAAGCCAAGCGCTATTTCAGTTTCCATATCAGCCAGTTTCTTTTGAATTAACTGATTAGCAGCCAAAGGGCGACCAAATTGTTCACGATCTAAGGTATAAGTTCTCGCAGCATTAAAACAAAATTCTGCTGCGCCAATCGATCCCCAAGCAATACCATAACGGGCTTTATTTAAACAACCAAAAGGCCCTGCTAACCCTTTAATTTCTGGGAACATGTTTTCTTGTGGCACAAACACGTTATCCATAACAATTTCGCCCGTTATCGAAGCACGTAAAGAAAACTTGCCTTCAATTTTTGGTGCAGATAAACCTTGCATACCTTTTTCAAGCACAAAACCACGGATTTTACCTTCGAGTTTACCCCAAACAACAAACACATCAGCAATGGGTGAATTGGTTATCCACATTTTATTACCCGTTAAGGAATAACCACCGTCCACTTTTTTAGCGTGGGTGGTCATAGATGCAGGATCGCTACCTGAGTTAGGCTCTGTCAAACCAAAACATCCTACCCATTCACCAGAAGCCAGCTTAGGTAAATACTTCATGCGTTGTTCTTCAGTACCGTAAGTGTATATAGGATGCATGACAAGTGACGATTGAACACTCATGGCGCTGCGATAACCACTATCCACCCGTTCGACTTCACGAGCAACTAGCCCATAACTGACATAATTAACGTCACTGCCACCGTATTGCGAAGGCAAGGTAGCGCCCAATAGTCCTAACTCACCTAGTTCATTCATTATTTCGCGATCGAAATGTTCATGTCTATTCGCTTCGAGCACACGTGGCAGAAGTTTTTGTTGGCAATAATCATGAGCAGTATCACGGATCATGCGCTCTTCTTCAGTTAATTGGCTATCTAGAAACATGGGATCTTGCCAGTTGAAGGAGGTTAATTTTTGGCTCATAAGGTGACTCCGTTTATATACTTGTATAGGTCATAGTCTAATTTCTTTGATTATTCTATGCTTAAATTAAGAATAAATATAATATATAGATTTTATATTTTTAATAACTTTTTATTATGGCGTTACTAGTATGAATTTGAAACGTCTTGAATACTTTTATCAATTAGCCTTTTTAGGCAATTATACTCGGGCAACACATCAGTAAGGTATTACCCAAATTAATTAACCGTGCCGATAAACATTCCTTATTAACAGCCGAA
>JBNMPD010000206.1:0-5442 GCA_051276225.1 Flavobacteriales bacterium | reverse complement strand
AAGAATACTATTCTATCTGTTCTCTGTGTCGTTCTGTTGCTCTGTGGTGAACAATCTTTTTTTAGATTGAGTGGTTTCACCAACATCACTAAATAAAGTTTGGAAACGGCCACTTGTCCCAAATTCAGATAGTCAGTGCATAACTGCTAACTAATTGCTGCTAGCTAATTAATGCCCGTAATGACAGTTTGCCAGATGCCACCACAAAATCTAAATTGCTTCTACAAGCATTGTTGCTGTGTTCTGACACGTGGTATTTATTTATCAACTTGCTGAATAAAATAACTAATTTCTTTTATTAGGTGTCTTAACACCGGATTTAAGCGAGTGTTTTTACCATTCATCACAAACAGATCATGACTGAATTCAAACATACTTTTTCCTACTGGTACTAGACCTAAACCAGCCGCTTGGTTGGTTAATACATAATCAGGTAACAATCCCACATATTCGCCAGTCATAATGGCAGATAAACACGCATCGTAAGAATCAGAAAAAGTTTGAATAGCCATGCGTGTATCGCCGGAAATGTAATTGGCTGAGGACAAACCAGAAATACCAATTGCTGGGTAGTCTCCAATCTTAACATTATCGGGTAGACCGTCTCGATATTTTGCTAAGGCATGGGAAGCAGCGCAGTATAGGCGGCCTTTACATGCCAAATCTACGGGGTGAAAAGTAACAGACTCAGGCTTAACCATATCGTACATCGATAATACTAAATGACATTCGCCAGATAAAGCAGCATGTTCTACCTCGTTATATAAGCGAGTTTGGATATTGACATGAATATCGTTGAACTTCTTCATAGTACTTTTAACAGATTTACTGACCGCCAAATGATAGGAAAGCGGTAAACCTGCGACCATTACAAGAGTGACATGCCCAGAATAATCGTCATGCAAACTTTTTAGATTAAATACAAAATTATCAAAAGAGTTGAAGATACGTTTGGTTTCTTGAAAAACCACCTCACCTTCTTTGGTCATTTGAAAACCACCACGGCCACGATGGCACAGCACTAAATCCAAGCGTTCTTCAAGCTTTTTGATAGCAGCACTAATATTCGGACGTTGCATGCGTAACACCGGCTCGGCAGCAGTAAAGCCATTGCATGAGGCTACAGCATAAAACACACGAAGCAATTTGATATCGGACTCTTGAAGACGATTTAACATTACAGCACCGCTTGTAGGTATAGTTTAAGGTATAGATATTTATACTACGGTATATAGTAGAAAAGGCGTAGCCAGATTACAATGGAAATTTAACATAACAACTAAATCAGTAGTGTTGGCTATAGAAAAGACACAATAAGAATAACCCAAAAGGATTAAAAATATTAAACCACGAAGGACGAGGAAGCTGCGCTGAAGGAATAAAGTACACATATAAAAACAATAAAATGTTCTATATCAATATTGTTATTTCACATCACCAAACTACTTTGTTCGTTCTTTTCGTACCTTCCTGCTTTTTCCTTTTTACATTATGGTGAATAATTTTTGCTTTTTCTGTCTGCTAATCAATAATTAAGCGATGTTACACTTGGCACCTTAAGATCCTGACGTATCGTTATCTTGCTGGTGCCATGTAGTTTAAATAGCTTTGGGTATATCAAGAGTTTTTCACTATTTGCGCCCGATAAGCCTCTATGTCATCACGCAGATTTGCCGCTTTTTCAAACTCCAAATCCTTCGCCGCTTTAAACATGACTTTTTCCAGCTCAGTGATTTTTTGCATAAGTTGTGGTGTACTCAATGTATTATATTTCTTACTCGACTCACCTACTAATCTGAGTTTAACTTTACTATCAGAATCGCCATCTCCCACGTCCATGATATCGGTAATGGGTTTATTCATCTGCGTAGGAATAATCCCATGTTTAAGATTATAAGCGCGTTGTATCTCTCGTCGTCTATCTGTTTCTTCGATAGCTCGTTGCATCGAGCCGGTGATCCTATCGCCATACAGTATTGCTCGGCCGTTAAGATGCCGCGCTGCACGCCCCATAGTTTGAATTAAAGACTTATCAGAACGCAAAAATCCCTCTTTGTCTGCATCAAGAATTGCCACTAACGCGACTTCCGGCATATCTAGCCCTTCTCTAAGCAAGTTGATACCAACCAATACGTCAAACTTACCAATACGCAGGTCTCGGATAATTTCAATACGTTCTACTGTGTCTATATCTGAGTGTAAATAACGAGCTTTTACACCGTGTTCATCCATGTAATCACTTAAGTCTTCAGACATACGTTTAGTTAACGTGGTAACCAGTACTCTTTCGTTTGCTGCCACACACTTATGAATTTCAGAAAGTAAATCATCTACCTGAGTACCTACGGGTCTTATTTCTATTTCTGGGTCGAGTAAACCTGTGGGACGTACCAGTTGTTCAATTATATCGTCTGGTACAGTCGCTAGTTCAAATTTACCCGGCGTGGCAGACACGTAGATAGTTTGTGGGGCGATTTGTTCAAACTCTTCAAACTTTAGAGGCCTGTTATCTAATGCTGAAGGTAATCTAAATCCGTATTCCACTAAGGTTTCTTTACGAGACCTATCACCTTTATACATAGCACCAATTTGTGACACCGTGACATGGGATTCATCAATAAACATCAGTCCGTCAGATGGGAAATAGTCTATTAAAGTGGGAGGTGGATCACCAGGGTTTCGGCCTGACAAATATCGAGAGTAGTTTTCAATGCCTGAGCAGTACCCCAACTCTTGCATCATTTCCATGTCAAATTGACAGCGCTGCGATACACGTTGCTCTTCTACTAATTTATTAACCGATTTAAGTTGCTCACGTCTTTCTTTCAATTCAACCTTGATATGTTCAATCGCATCAATTATTTTTTGTCTAGGAGTAACATAATGGGTTTTTGGAAAAACAGTGGCCCGGGCTACCGTTTTTTCCACAGCGCCCGTTAAGGGATCAAAAATACTGATACGTTCGACCTCTTCGTCGAACAGTTCCACTCTAATAGCATGCCGCTCTGAATCAGCGGGGAATACGTCAATGACATCACCGCGCACTCTGAAGGTACCTCGGTCAAACGCAACATCATTCCGGGTGTATTGAATTTCAACTAAACGCCGCAAAATGTCTCGTTGATTCATAATGTCGCCTTGACGAAAATGCACCAACATTTTCATATAAGAGTCAGGATCACCCAAACCATAAATAGCGGACACGCTAGAAACAATAATAACGTCACGTCTTTCCATTAGGGATTTAGTCGCTGACAAACGCATTTGTTCGATATGTGCGTTTATCGATGAATCCTTCTCAATAAAAGTGTCGCTCGAGGGCACATAAGCCTCAGGCTGATAATAGTCATAATAGGAGACAAAATATTCCACCGCGTTATTGGGAAAGAACTCCTTCATCTCGCCGTAAAGTTGTGCCGCTAAGGTTTTATTGTGCGCCAATATCAATGTTGGTCGCTGCACTTTTTCAATGACGTTAGCCATAGTAAAAGTTTTACCTGAACCTGTGACACCCAATAATATTTGTCGTGCTAGACCATTTTCTAGGCCTTCAACTAACGCTTTGATTGCTTTAGGTTGATCGCCAGCTGGCGAATAACTGGAGGATAATTCAAATGCTCTACTCATAAATCTTATTTACTCAATACATTTTGTTTAAATCGAGAGGCGAGGATGGTTTTACACCATATAAAGGCAATACAGCCAACAACTAAGTTTGCCACTACTCCTGCCCAAAAAAGTCCAGGTAACTCAAACCAATAACTGCCTAATAGAGAAAAAGGCACAAAAAACACAAATAGACGCATCGCATTTAATGACAGAGCTGACATCGGCATATGCATGGCATTAAACGATGAATTAGTCAAAATAGTGACTCCCTGCATGCCGTATCCTAGAGGCACAATCACTAAAAACAGTATAATGGTCGAAGTGACTTCTGGCTCATTACTAAATATGCTGGCAATCACACCTGATAAAATAGCCAACACGCCAAAAATAATTAGCTGCCAAACAATCACAAACTTGACACATAAACTGTAAGCCTGAGTTACTCGGTCAAGATTATTCGCCCCAAAATTCTGGCTAATAAAGGGCGGCAAAGACATCGATAATGATAGCACCACTATACTGGCAATAGATTCTAAGCGACCACCCACACCCCAAGCAGCGACTGCTTGAGGCCCATAACCTGCAACAATTGCGGTCACTATAGCGGCAGAAATAGGGGTTAACATATTCGCACCAGCAGCAGGCAAGCCAATTTTTAATATACCTCCTGTGCTGCGTTTTAATTGTTGCCAATTAAGTAGCCTAGACTCAATCAGTTTTCGCTTGACGGCCAACACATATAAGATATAAAACAAGCCTAAAGCCCAAGCAACAAGAGTCGCGATGGCCGCACCTTGAATTCCAAAGGCAGGCACTGGCCCCCAACCAAATATAAGAATAGGATCGAGTATCGCATTGATAAGGCCACCAAAAGCCATCACGTAACTGGGTGTTTTAGTATCACCTGAAGCACGCAACACGCTGTTACCCACCATAGGCATTGCCAAAAACACCCCCGCTGCGTACCACACCAACATATATTCTTTAATTAGGAACAGTTGCGTTTCATCTGCACCCATTAAACTAAAGATGGGATCCAGAGTCATGATGCCGATAACAGCAAAAACTATGGCTAACACCATAGCTAACATTAATGCACCTGTTGCCGTTTCCTTTGCCTGATCGTTTTGTTTCGCTCCAAGTAATTTGGCAATAATGGCTGAGGTGCCTATGCCCAAGCCAATATTCAAGCTAATTACAGTAAAGGTAACCGGAAATGTAAAACTAATTGCGGCAAGTTCTTGAGTACCTAACATGCCAATAAAAAAGGTGTCTACCAGCCCGAATGTCATAAGTACGACCATACCCATTATCATTGGTAAGGTCATTTTACGCAGCGTGATGGCAATATTATTGTTAAGCAAATCAGGAGGGCACGTTTTTTTAATGCTAGAAGTCAATATTACACTCTCTTAATTGAAGATATTGATAGATAAAATGGCCGGTTCAATCAAAATTACATGACACAGATTTAAGCTGAAAACTTAGAGGATCTTCAACGGTGTCTCCAGCAAGGTCATAAGTTACATATGTTACGCGATTTTTTCTTCATTTTTGTTATATTTGCCAGCATTAGTGTTACTAAGTTGTTACCAAAGTATGTCATCACCATGTGTATTTTTTTAAATACACATGAACGTCCATTTATTGACGGTTTATATTTTACCCTAGCGAAATTTTATAAAAAAAAGCGACCTTTTTATAAAATTAATTTTACTATATTGAGGTCAATTAATTCAAATTGAAAAAATAAACTAGCAGTTTACGGAAACTTTTGCTTTTCTCTTTAAAAACAACACACAACAGAATTTCCACATATTTTACAATAACTTT
>JBNMPD010000205.1:0-5469 GCA_051276225.1 Flavobacteriales bacterium | reverse complement strand
CAAAACCAAAACCATTAGCATTAATGTCATGGTATGAGTGAAACGTTGGTCGTAATTATTGTGCTGGTTTAAAAAAAGTGACTATTTTGTTTTGCACGAAGTTATGCTGTGACAGATTTCTTAGCAAGGTGGAAGAAACATTACAACAGCTGAGCAATGTTATAACTGAAACTATTTTAGTGAAATTACTTTTTATTAATGATGTGGCACATCTGAGTAAAATAAAGCTTTGTCCATATTTAAGCCAAAAGCATAACGGCGTTAATTATATTGTTGACAATGCAGCGTTAGTATCAATATTTAAGTATTAGGTTTTAAAGAAATATAGGGCTTAATAAAGTTCATTCGCCTAATAACCCCTACATTTCTCTGACTAATTTTTAAACCTGCACTACCGAATTATCAACAGGAGAAAGTGGCGAGGCTATGTAGGCATCAGCTTCCCAATCATTTTCCCATACATCATCATCGAGTAAATATCTAAACTCATATTGCGAATCTTTGGCTAAATTGATGGTAGCTGTAAAATCACCATTCTTTAATTTTTTCATAGGCATTGTTGACTGGTCCCACTGATTAAAATCACCTACTAAACGCACTGAATCAGCCGCATGCGCCTGTTCCTTAGATAACTTAAATGTCACCTTGCAGATTGCCTTAGATTTCAAATATTGTTTTTTAAAAGCCATAGTATTTTCCTTTTACCTGTAGTGTTAATTAAATTATCGTTGTTAGGCTCTATTTATGTATCACCTAAATGTTCAAAAAAACGTGCAAAAAATGTGCAGCTATGTTCAATTTTGATGCAACCGATAGATTTCTCTCGGAATTAAAAAGAAAAAACAAATCATTGATATATAAAATTTTTATACTTTAATATCATTTAAGCTAATACATTAATTCTATTTTACGGGGAAATCATGATAATCAGCAATAGCCACATTAAATTTAGTGCAAAAATCGTGCAACTTTTTTGTTCACGCTTATAGCTTTAACGTTTAAACTTTTTTGCATATTGGCTAGGAGATAACCCTGCATGTTTTTTAAATAACCGTGTGAATGAACTTAAATCGTCATAACCCACTTGGCTAACAATGCGTTCGATGCTGTTGTGAGTTGTTTCAAGCTGTTTTTTGGCTGCTTCAATGCGCAATGTTTGTAAATATTCTAATGGATTTTGTTCCGTCGCTTTTTTGAATCTACGATTAAATGTTCTTAGCGTCAGGTTAACCAGTATGGGTAAGTCAGTTACGGCTATCCTTTGGCTATAGTGTGCCTCTAGCCATTCTTGAACTATTAATACATCAGGATCTTGATGATATTTTTTAGTTAGAATATTGGCATAAGCCACTTGTTCTCCTCTATAAATATCAATCACATGTGCTTTAGCTGTTGTAGTTGCCACATCATGGCCGCAGTAACGCTCAATCAATAACAGGGCTAAATCAAACCAAGCCATACCACCACCAGAGCAATAAATGTTTTCTGCAATGGTGATCATTTTTTCTGCATGTAAGTTAACTTGAGGATAACACGCTCTAAATAAGCTGGCATACCCCCAGTGAGTGGTGGCTTGTTTACCATCTAATATACCAGCTTCTGCCAGTAAAAATGCACCACTACAATTACTAGCAATATCAGATTGATTAGCATAGTGCTTTTGGATATGTGCCAGTAGTGGCTGATTGTTCTTAATGACATGACTGAGTTCACCGCCAATAGTGGGTATCAATAATAGGTCGGTGTGGTCGACATCTTCAATCGCGATATGACTATTGATCACCAGTTGATTAATACATCGAACAGGTCGTTTTTTTATCGATGCAATTTGTACTTCAAAAAAAGGTGACGGAGGCTGACCTTGCATGCGCTGCCACGTTACCCCCGCTAAGGCAAACAGGTCTAAAGCACCAGTAATGGCGCTGGCATAAGCCTGATCAAAACCTAAAATGGTAACTTTAAACATCAGAAATAACTGAAGTGATTAGTCATAAATAACATCTCGTTATAACTGTCATAAGTGACCATTAATATGTCATATATGACAATTATAGCAAAGTGATTTTTTTGTCAATGTAGCGATATTATTTAAACAATCACAGTCTTCATCTGTAATCACATTTTAAGGTTAGACAATATGAATAATGAACTGGTCAAACGTAAAGAATTAGCATTTCAATTATATGAAGTATTAGATACAGATAATCTGTGTGAGCGCGAAAGGTTCGTTGAACATAACCGCGAGACATTTGATGCAGTAATGGATATAGCCAACAAAATAGCGACTGAAAAGTTTGCCACTCACAATGCAAAAGGTGATGCTAACGAGCCAACGTTTGATGGCCAAAAAGTACATATGATTGCTGAGGTAAAAGAAGCCTTTGATGCTTATGTTGAATCAGGCCTGATCGCAGGTCGATTTGACTTTGATGAAGGTGGCATGCAACTGCCAGAAACTATCATGACTGCTTGTGCTGGGTATTTTATGGCAGCCAATCCTTCAAGCACTGGTTACCCATTTTTAACTATGGCTGCCGCAAATGTCATTCGTAATTTTGCTTCGCAGCAGTTAAAAGACGCTTTTATGCCAAAAATGTTAAGTGGCGAATTTACTGGCACCATGGCGTTAACAGAGCCACACGCTGGTTCGTCTTTGGCTGATATTCATACCTCTGCAATTAAGCACCAAGACGGAAACTATCGCCTTAAAGGCAATAAGATTTATATTTCCGGTGGCGATCATCAATTATCTGACAATATAGTGCATTTGGTTTTAGCTAAAATCAAAGGTGCACCGGCTGGCGTTAAGGGTATTTCTTTATTTGTGGTACCAAAGTTTCGACTAGACGAAGCTGGAAACCCGGCAGAGCGAAATGACGTGGCTCTAGCGGGCCTTATTCATAAAATGGGATACAGAGGCACTACCTCTACAGCTCTAAGTTTTGGAGAAAAAGAAGACTGTCATGGATACTTGATAGGCGAAGAGCATCAAGGTTTACGTTATATGTTTTTAATGATGAACGAAGCACGTTTAGGTGTGGGTTTTGGTGCGGCGATGATAGGTTACAGTGGTTATCAATATTCGTTAGAATACGCCAAAGAGCGCACCCAAGGACGTGTTGCACCTAATAACAAACCTACCGATAAACCTGCGACTATTATTCAACATGGCGATGTAAAGCGAATGCTGCTAGCGCAAAAATCCTATGTTGAAGGAGCAATGGCACTGTGTTTTTACGCTGCTAGATTAGTTGATGATTCACATACACTGACTTCAGATGCTGAGAAGAGACAGGCTTCAGAATTGTTAGATTTGTTGACGCCTATCGTCAAAGCTTGGCCCTCAGAATTTGGTCCAAAAGCCAATGACCTAGCAATTCAAGTATTAGGTGGTGCGGGATACACCCGTGAATACCCAGTTGAACAATGTTGGCGCGACAATCGGCTTAATCCAATTCATGAGGGTACCAATGGTATTCAAGCACTGGATTTATTAACCCGTAAACTTTGGCAAGCGAATGGTTCTGGACTCAAATTATTACAACAAAGAATGGAAAGCGATTTTGCTAAGGTGACAGGTGAACAAAGTCAGAAGTTGATTGCTAATTTATTACCATATCTTCAACAAATGCAGTCTTTATTACCTTTACTTGCGCAACATTTACAATCTGACAAACAACCCACTTTATTAGCGAACGCCACATGTTTTATGAATATATTTGGCCAAGTGGTGATGAGTTGGTTGTGGATACGTCAATCAAGTGTGGCAGAAAACGCATTGGCAGATACTGCTTTATCTAATGAAGATAAGGCGTTCTATTTAGGTAAAGTGCAAGCAGCTAAATATTTTGTACGCTGGGAGTTACCTGCAGTGCAAAGAGACATCTCATTATTAAATGATATGGACGACAGCTGCAGTGAAATGCAAGCAGAGTGGTTTTAATCGATTTATTAATTCATTACTTAAAATAAAGTGATTAAAAAAAACCCTGTAAAGAGAGCGCTTAAAAGCAAGCATATTAAATTAGATAAATAAGGAGGCATTATGAAAAACAAACAATTTTTATTGGCATCAAGGCCTGTAGGCACACCCACAAGAGCAAATTGGGACTTTGCCGAAACGGATGTTGCAGAATTAACTGATAATCAAGTCTTGGTTCAGGTGGTGTATATTTCGTTGGATCCTGCCATGCGTGGTTGGATGAATGATGGTAAATCTTATATAGAGCCGGTTCAAATTGGTGCGGTTATGCGTGCTGGTACTGTAGGCAAAGTGCTCACGTCTACCAGCAGTCAATTTTCTGAAGGTGATTATGTATATGGGCATTGTGGTGTTCAGAAATATGCGGTGGTGGGAATTGAAGGACTGCACAAAATCGATCCAAGTTTAGCACCATTGGAACGATATTTAGGTGTGCTGGGTATGCCTGGAATGACAGCCTATTTTGGCTTGTTAAATACTGGTTTACCTAAAGCGGGTGAAACCGTTGTAGTGTCTGGGGCCGCTGGAGCAGTAGGCTCAGTAGTAGGGCAAATCGCAAAAATCAAAGGGTGTAGAGTCGTTGGTATTGCTGGCGGTGCGGATAAATGTGCCTATCTAGTGGATGAGTTAGGTTTTGATGCAGCGATTGATTATAAAAATGAAAATGTCAAAAAAGCACTACGCGTTGCGTGCCCAAAAGGTGTGGACGTATATTTTGACAATGTTGGCGGTGACATCCTTGATGATGTGTTGACGCAAATACGTATGAAAGCACGAATAGTGATTTGTGGTGCTATCAGCCAATATAATAATACCACCCCAGTAAAAGGGCCTTCTAATTATCTTACTTTACTGGTCAATAGAGCCAGAATGGAAGGCATCGTGGTATTTGATAATGTCGCCAATTATTCACAAGCAGCAGTTGAAATGGCAGGTTGGATTGCAGAAGGTAAATTAGTGGCTAAAGAACACGTTGTTAAAGGTATCGAACATTTCCCAGAAACCTTATTGATGTTATTTAACGGTGAAAATATGGGTAAATTAGTGCTTAAAGTTGCAGCAGATTAATAATAATAAGTCAGTGACATATTCACACAATGAGGAATTTATGAAAAAAGATATTTTTGATTTAACTGGTAGAGTTGCACTAGTAACCGGCGCAAGCCGTGGTATTGGTGAATCTATTGCACGATTATTGGCTGCCTATGGTGCCAGAGTTATCGTTTCTAGTCGCAAAATTGATGGTTGTGAAGCGGTGGCACAAAGCATTCGTGACGACGGTGGAGATGCAGTTGCCATGGCTTGTCATGTGGGTGAAATGGCACAGATTGAAAACGTCTTTGGACAAATTAACGAAAAGTATGGGCGTTTGGATATTTTAGTGAATAACGCAGCAGCTAATCCTTACTTTGGACATATCCTAGATACTGATTTAGCTGCATTTGATAAAACCGTTGATGTGAATATTCGTGGTTATTTCTTTATGT
>JBNMPD010000204.1:0-5494 GCA_051276225.1 Flavobacteriales bacterium | reverse complement strand
CTGCATCGTCTTGAACAACTGCTGGCACAGTATTGCCACTAGAATCCCATAAAGACCAAAGTGGATTTTCTGCATCATCAAAAATAGTGATAGGTACAGCAAACTCAGGGGTTGGGGGAGTAGGAGTGGGCGCTTTACCCAAAACTAATGCACCGGTTGGAGCATCTTCTGATGCTTCAACTTTATAATTATTACGAATAGTTTCACAACCTGCGCCTGTTAATGGGTTAGATGCACACTCATAAACTCTAACGTAATCAATTTCATAAGTTTGACCATTTTCAAATGCAGCGGGGTCAATACCGTTGGTAAAGTTAGCCGCATTATTAACGTTACCAGCATAGGCACCGCCAACAGCCAAGTTTAGCAAAATATGAAAGTCTTGGTCGAAAGGTGCGGCATCCCATTGAGTCTCAAGATTACCTGAAATGATGTCATAGTACTCAGCAAACCAGCCTCTGTGAACAAGTCCAACTGCTTGCCCTTTACTATTAAATCTGACTTCTGACATCATTTGTGTTTGGAACAAATATCCGTCTACATACCAACGAATTTCACCTTCTTGCCACTCTACGGAATAGGTATGAAAGTCATTGGCTGGGTTTGAACCATCAATATTGTCATATTGAGTACCTGAATTAGTAAATTGACCATTTTGATCAACGCCTCCAGTACCGTAATATAGCTGACCAACGGTAGAATTTTCTACTTCGCCGGCTGGGTTGATTTCTTTTAAATTAACTGCCTCCATGATGTCTATTTCGCCAGACTTTGGCCAACTGCCATAGACTTCATCGGTAGATAACATCCAGAATGCAGGCCAAGTGCCTTGTCCATAAGGGAGTTTGGCACGTATTTCAAAACGTCCGTATGTCCAGTCGCCTTTATTTTTAGTGACCATACGTGCTGATGTGTAAGGCAGTTGTTCACCATCTGTAGATGGTTTAGCTACAATATTGAGCATACCGTCACTAACGAATGAGTTTTCATCACTGTCGGTGTAGCATTGTTGTTCAAAGTTACCACCACCTTCACAATTGACTTCATGTGACCATTTGTTGGTATCAATTGACGCACCATCAAATTCGTCGCTCCAAACTAGCACCCAATCTTCGACCGGCGAGGTTGTATCAACCGATACGATATCTGTATTAGTTTCTGCTCCACCACAACCGACCAAAACTGCGGTCAGAGTCAAGGCTACTGAAGCTGTGAGAATATGCGTCATTCTTTTAACGCTATTTTTTACCATGGTTATCTCCGATAATAATTTTTAAAAAGTTCAATCCGCTCGTTATACCGCTTGCTGGGCAAGTCTTTTAACAAAGTAAACGCCTGATTACTTAGAAAAACAAATCAATGTAAACGACATGAGCAATTTGTAACACAAAGGTTAATCTTGACGCTCACAAATGCGGCAAGACGGTATAAGCGAAAGGTGGAACGGACGAAAGTTAGGGAACTCATTTATAATGCGGTTTCAAGGGTTTAACAAATATTAGTAATAGTCTGGATTTTCCTGACATTACAAAGCGCAGATGTTGTTGTTTTGTAAATCTAATTAGTCGCAAGGGCAGTCCCTTTTAGCTTGTTTTCATTGCGTTAAATTAATCATAGCTTAGTGTCTTCCCAATTTTGTAGGCGATTAAACTTAAATGTGTTGTTTTGCGCTTTATTAACATTGTCTACTATTTATAATTAATAGAGATTAAATATAGACACTTTGTTAAACGGCGCAGGTTGTCTTTAGGTTCAAAACATTACATGTGTGTAATACAATAAATTTAAGAGAGTGCGGCGATGATAGTTTCAGCCCCTAATAATACTGATGTAGTAGGCCATTTTATCGATATGCATGAAGAACGTTTTTATGCTATCAGAAATATGCAAAATATGGCGCCATTTTTTGTAAGCTTAATTTCGGACAGTGATCACTGGTTATTTGTTTCTTCAACTGGCGGTTTAACTGCTGGTCGTGTATCACCTGAAACAGCTCTTTTTCCGTATGCCCCAGTAGACATAATTCAAGAAAATATGGCTACCACAGGTTGTAAAACTTTATTAAAAATCAGCAAAAATGGTCAAAATTTTAAATGGGATGCCTTTAATAAGGATTTTAACCATCAATACAAAATCAGCCAAAATTTATATAAAAATACCTTGGGTGATAAAATTTGTTTTGAAGAAATTAATCATGATCTAGCGTTAGCGTTTCGTTATACCTGGACAACCAGTGAAGTATTTGGTTTTTGTCGTCAATGTGAATTGCAAAATTTATCTGAAGATGATGTTTCGGTACAAATGATTGATGGATTACAAAATGTATTACCGGCTGGCACGCCACGTTTTACGCAAACAGTTTCCAGTAATTTGGTCGATGCTTATAAATGGAGTGAATTACACAAGCCGTCAAATTTGGCTATGTTTACACTTTATTCGGGTATCACTGACCGAGCAGAACCGAGTGAGTCTTTAAGGGCCAATACCATATTTTCTTTGGGTTTTGATGCACCCAAGGTTTTACTGTGTAACTCACAACTCGAAAAGTTTTGGCGAAGCGCAGACATTACAACTGAGACAGAAAAACGTGGCGTTCGTGGTGCTTATTTTCTCAATGTTGAGTTTAATTTAGCTGCGCAGCAAAGCAAAAAATGGCAACTAGTGGCTAATATTGAACAAAATCAGGCTCAGGTCAGCGCATTAATTTATTCTTTGGTTGACCAAGATAAAGTGGCTACAGCTCTTTTTGATGATATTAGCCAAGGCTCAGATGCTCTTGCTCGGATTATGGCAGCGTCTGATGGTTTTCAACTGACTAACGAAGAAAATGTGGTTGTGCATCATTATGCCAACACGCTATTTAATAATTTAAGAGGCGGAGTGTTTGATAACCAATACTCCTTATCCATTAGAGATTTTATTGCGACGTTACAAACATTTAATGTCAATGTGTATAACAGGCATGTTCAAGGTTTGTCTCAGTTTCCAGAGCAGATTTCGTTACAGGATTTTTCTAGCGCTATCACCTCTATTAATGACCAACAGCTAGAAAGATTGGCGGCTGAATATTTACCTATCACTTTTGGTCGCAGACATGGTGATCCTAGTCGTCCATGGAATCAATTTGAAATAAAATTAAAAGATGATGCTGGACACCGTTTATTGTCATATCAGGGCAACTGGCGTGATATTTTTCAAAACTGGGAAGCCCTGACCTTCAGTTATCCGGAATTTATAGAATGTGTCATCGCTAAATTTGTGAATGCTTCGACTATAGATGGTTACAACCCTTACCGTATTACTAAAGGTGGTATAGATTGGGAAGTGGAAGAGCCAGATGATCCTTGGAGTTACATTGGTTACTGGGGCGATCACCAGATCATTTATTTACTCAAAATGTTGGAGTTGTCTAAACAATTTCATCCCGAGCTGTTAGCCCAACTTCTGAATAAATCTATTTTTAGTTATGCCAACGTTCCTTATCGCATCAAATCATTTGACGATATGTTGAAAAATGCAAAAAGCACAGTAACTTATGATGAAGCTTCTGCAGAACGGATTGCTGAAAAAGTCGAACAAATGGGTGCTGATGGTAAATTAATTCTGGATAAAAACGGTGATGTTTACCAAGTTAATTTGCTAGAAAAACTATTAGTACCTTTATTATGTAAATTGGGCAACTTGGTTGTTGATGGCGGTATTTGGTTAAATGCTCAGAGGCCAGAATGGAATGATGCTAACAATGCATTAGTGGGTCAGGGCGTGTCTATGGTGACGTTAAATTATCTAAGACGTTATGTATGTTTTTTCCAAGACCTGATAACGGATCAAACTGAAACCACTGAATTGTCTTATGAAGTGGCGCTGTGGTTAAAAGAAACGGCTGAAATATTACAAAATTTATGTCCAAAATTAGATGGTTCGCCAGTATCTGACACATTGCGTTTTGAAGTCTTACAGGATTTAGGTCAAGCGGCATGGCGATATCGTCAGGCTATATACAACACGCAAAGTTTTAGTCATAAACAAGACTGCTCTATGGACGTGATCGATTTATTGCTCAGTAAAGCATTAATTGTGATTGACCATACCATTGAGACTAACCTAGGTAGTGATGGTTTATACCAATCATATAACCTATTAGGCTTGGGTAATGAAAATGCGATGATAGAAAATCTCTATCCTATGCTTGAAGGACAAGTGGCAGCCATTAGTTCGGGTGCTCTTGAGCCCGAGCAAGCTGCGGATGTATTGGATGCATTATTTGCCAGTGATGTTTATCGTGCTGATCAGAAGACCTTTATGTTATACCCAGATCGTGTTCAAACACGGTTTTTAGCTAAAAATGTGATCACTGCCACTGCCTTTGATGAGATACCAGTATTGGCGCAGATGATGTCCGCTGCTGATGATCGTATTGTTATGTATGACGTGCAAGGCTGTTATCGTTTTAATCCCAAGATAAAAAATAATGGTGAGTTGATCCTTCAGCTAAACAAGCTCAGCGATGACTATCCTGCTCTGGATAAAAATATGATCTCTGAAATTGAAGCTTTATATGAAAAAGTGTTCAATCATCAGTCATTCACCGGAAGATCCGGAGGCATGTTTGGCTTCGAAGGTCTAGGCAGTGTGTATTGGCACATGGTGTCAAAACTATTATTAGCACTGAAAGAAAATTTCTACGCCGCCGTTGCAAAAGATGCCAGTCCAGAGCTAATTAAACGCTTAGGCTCCCTTTATTACCGAGTACGAGGCGGTATTGGTTTCAACAAATCACCCGATGAATACGGTGCATTTCCCTGTGACCCATACTCCCATACTCCTAAACATGCAGGTGCACAACAACCAGGTATGACAGGACAGGTAAAAGAAGAGATTTTGAGCCGTTTTGGTGAATTAGGTGTTCATGTATTGCAAGGTGAGGTTGAATTTAAGCCAAAACTTTTGCGCAGTCGTGAGTTTTTGGAAGATGAAAAGCCATTTCGTTACCTTGATGTCAACAACGATTGGCAGCAAATAATTGTTCCCAGAAGTGGTATTGG
The DNA here is from genome assembly GCA_051276225.1 of Flavobacteriales bacterium. Classification (GTDB taxonomy): domain Bacteria; phylum Pseudomonadota; class Gammaproteobacteria; order Enterobacterales; family Alteromonadaceae; genus Paraglaciecola. The sequence goes on along the minus strand of JBNMPD010000204.1, from coordinate 449 downwards.
GTTCACTTGGTGTCAAGTTCCTATTGTGTATCAATTGAGCGCTGATAAGCCTGCATTAATTTTAACTTTGTCCGATGGAAAACAAATTAGATTTAACGAACTAACGTTAGCTGGTGAATACACTGATGCCCTGTTTAACCGAACCGGTTTCATCAAACAAATTCACATTACTTTAAACATGAGTCAACTGCTGAGTGATTAAAATACGCACTGTCTTGTCAATTAAATAGAGAGCAATATGTCTGGAAATTATTATAGAAAGCGTGCCAATTTGATGCATGCAGGTAAGTTGTCGGTAGCAGAATTACAAGCTGAAGTAAGTCGTCTGTTGGCTGACAAAATTCACGGTTTATCTTTTAGCCCTTATATTACAGGGCAAGGTCCTGGGACCCAGATTACTGAAAAACAAATTCATCAACGTTTACAACTTATAGCGCCTCATGTGAAAT
>JBNMPD010000203.1:0-5500 GCA_051276225.1 Flavobacteriales bacterium | reverse complement strand
CCCATAGCTGGTGCCGAAGTCCAAATTCCCCCTTGGGTGTCTACCGCGTCCTTTACCAAACAGATAGCTGCTTCGGTGATGATTTTTGAAGTAGAGCCATAACCTGGATCTCTATCGCCTGTCACTGCTACCTTAATGACATTGCCTTTGTCATCAGAGCCGACATATAACATGTCATACAAACCTGCTTCACGCTCCTCTTTACTTGGGCCTTCACCAGGTTTTGGACCGCCTTCACCACCCATGCTCTTATCATTCGCCATAGCGTTGGCAATGGTTTCACCTTTTTCGCCGGGTCCTGTCATAAACATTTCGTCATACACAAACTCGTCGCCATATTCGCTCTTTAACAGAAAGTTAGAACGCTGCACGTTACGTGTATTGATGGCCGCCATCACAAAAGGTGTTACCCAAGATCCCAAATCTTCCTCGTAGTATGGTCTATTGCCATAAGGTTGATCGGCGCCCTTGAATCCGGGAGTAAGAGAAAATGGGTTAAGCAGTGCCTGCATTTTAGCCGGATCTTTTTTAGCTGCTACAAGCGTCGCTTTAAAGCTAGCGGCGGTACCACCTGAGAAAGTACCTTTCATTTTTCTAACACGGCATCTCACTCTGGGCATGACATGTCCAAATTGTGCTTTGGCTAATTGTTGTAGGTGATAAACACCTAAGTCAGAAGGAATAGAGTCAAAGCCACAAGAAAATACTATGCGTGCGCCGCTGGTTTTGGCTGCTTCCTCATGGGCAGGGATCATGTCACTCATCCATACTGGTTCGCCACATAAATCCACATAATCTACGCCAGACTTAGCACACATAGCGACCAAATCTGAACCGTATAATTGATATGGGCCTACAGTGGTTAATACCAGTTTAGTATTATCTAACATCGCTTGGATTGAGCTTAAATCTTCAGAGTCGGCCACAACCAAAGGCGTGTCTGCAGGTGCACCAATTTCATCTCTTACTGAAGCTAGTTTTTTATTGCTTCTTCCCGCCATTGCCCATTTTATCGAATTATCACCAGCGTATTGCTTAACCAAATACTCAGCAACTAGTCTTCCTGTAAAACCGGTTGCACCATAAATAACAATATCGAATTCTTTATTTGTACTCATTAGACATTTCCTTAAACGTTCCATCAATTTTAGTATGTTGAGTGTAATGGGGATTATCTATAATTTTAATTTATTTGGGTAATGGCTAACTATATTCTTTATTGATAAATAGATTAAAATCTTGATTAGTAAATTATTATACTTTTGATAAATGAAGTGCTGTGCTCATGGTCGATACAATGCTGCACTTTTGTTTGGTAAAGCACTAAAGCACAGCGCAATAAAAAACGAGTCAGGGACTCGTTTTTTATTCAGTACATTAATTAGAAAACGCTAGGTACAGTAATGTTCTATGCGGTAACAATCTTACTAGCATTAGTACCACCGATCGTTTCCATCACATCGCCGTACGTCATAATGAATTGGTCGCCTGACTCCAAGATGCCTTTTTCTAACAAAGCAGCCACAACATCATTTTTAAGTTGACCTGGATCGCTGCCTCTTGAGTCAAAAAACACTGGCATAACACCACGATACAATGCCATTTTATTAAGTGTATTTTCGTATCTAGACAAGGCATATATAGGCAGAGAAGTAGTAATACGTGACATCAACAAAGGTGTGCTACCACTTTCGGTCAATGAGACAATCGCTTTTATGGTGCTTAAGTGGTTAGCTGAATAAACTGCGCTCAGAGCAACTGTTTCGCTGACGGAGCTAAACGATTCATCCATTCTATGCTTTGAAATAGTAACGCTTGGATGAGTCTCAGCACCAACACATACACGAGCCATCGCTTCTACCGTTTCTACTGGGAATTCACCAGCAGCTGTTTCGGCTGACAACATAACAGCGTCAGTTCCATCTAACACCGCATTTGCCACGTCCATCACTTCTGCACGAGTCGGCATAGGGCTTGTTATCATCGACTCCATCATTTGTGTGGCAGTAATCACTACTTTATTAAGCTGTCTGGAGCGTGCGATAAGTTTTTTCTGCACGCCCACTAACTCGGCATCACCAATTTCTACACCTAGATCGCCACGAGCAACCATTACTGCATCCGATGCTTCGATAATGTCGTCAATAGCTTCGTCGGAAGCAACCGTTTCTGCACGTTCCACTTTTGCACAAATCATGGCATAACAACCGGCTTTTTCAGCGAGTTGTCGGGCATAACGCAAATCATCGCCAGAACGTGGGAAAGACACCGCTAAATAATCCACACCAATTTTTGCTGCTGTAACAATATCTTCTTTGTCTTTGGCGGTCAGTGCTTCAGCAGATAAACCACCGCCTTGGCGGTTAATACCTTTGTTATTTGATAATTTTCCGGCAACAGTGACTTCGGTGTGAACTTTATTACCTTCAACGGCAGTAACTTTGAGCTGTATACGCCCATCATCAAGTAATAATAAATCACCTTCTTCCACGTCTTGTGGTAAGGCCTTATAATCAATGCCCACCGCTTGTTGGTTACCGTCATGACGACTCATATCGGCATCTAGAATGAAGTGATCACCAATCTTCAAGATAATTGACCCGTCAACAAATTTAGCTATACGAATTTTTGGCCCTTGAAGGTCGCCTAAAATAGCGACGTATTTACCTAATTTTTTTGCTACGGTGCGAACTTTTTCTGCTCGGTTAATATGATCTTCTGCTGTTCCATGAGAAAAGTTCATTCGAACCACATTGGTCCCAGCTTTAATAATTGCTTCAATTTGCTCGACTGTATCTGTAGATGGTCCTAAGGTAGCAAGTATTTTTGTTCGTCTTAACATAGTTTGAGTGCTCTGTTGTTATGGCGCATATGTTGACTATCTTCGCAATTCGTAATGCGCAGGATTAGCAGCGTTCAATAATTTAAGCATAGCCACTGTAAGGCTATAATCCTCTTTGTAGGTATCTTAAAAAGTTAGATAGTTATAAATTAACAAAACTGTAACTTAATTACAGAATTTTAATGCAAAATAATTAATAAGTGAAATTATTCTAATAAAAAAGAGCCTATGGGCTCTATTTTTTAAGATTAAGACTCGTTATTGCCTTAATCGCTGCGTTTATCAAACCTTGAACCGCGCAAAGTATCTTTTACACGCTTAAGATTTTCTCTGAATTTGTTACCTCTTCGGAGGGTGAAACCTGTGGCTAAAATATCGATTAATACAAGCTGAGCGATACGAGACGCCATAGGCATATACATATCTGTATCTTCGGGAACTTCTAAAGATAATACCAAACTGCACTCCTTTGCCAGAGGACTGTCTTTAGAGGTTATACCCATAACAGTTGCATCATTGCCTCTGGCTATTTGGGCTATTTCTACCAAGCTTTTTGTTCTGCCAGTGTGAGAAATCAGCACAACTACGTCACCTTCACCGGAATTCATACAGCTCATGCGTTGCATAATGATGTCTTCAAAATAGATGACGGGAACGTTGAATCGAAAAAATTTGTTTAACGCGTCGTGAGCAACTGAAGCTGAAGCACCCAGCCCGAAAAAAGATATTTTTTGGGCTTGAGTTAATAAGTCTACTGCGCGGTTGATGGCGGCTATATCAACGGATTGTCGTGCGACTTCAAGCGAGGCCATAGTAGATTCAAAGATTTTATGGGTATATTCTTCGGGTCCATCGTTTTCTTCCACATGACGATTTACATAAGGTGTACCGTTGGCAAGACTTTGTGCTAGGTGTAATTTAAAATCCGGATAGCCTTTAGTATCTAATCTGCGACAAAAGCGATTCACTGTTGGCTCGCTTACACCGGACATTTTGGCGAGCGTAGCAATGCTGCTATGGATCGCCGTTTGTGGATTCGCTAATATGACTTCTGCAACCTTGCGCTCAGACTTACTAAAAACGGAGTTATGTTGGGTTATTTTTTCTAGAATATTCATACGCGCGTCAAAAACTTCATTATAATGGTTTCACTTTAGTGCCAGCATTAAGCATGGCTTATTGGTTTAGAATACTATAGCTGTAATTTTTTAACAGGAATTCTTTCGATCTAATGGACTAATGCGCTCATAATGACAATTTTCCCGCTAAAACGCAGTGAAAAGTTGTAAACTTACTACATTTAATGTTAAATTTTACACTATGCGTTGGTGATTGGGTTGTAACGATTGTTTGTTATGACAATTAACACTCTCTATCAAAATAAGTAGGCAGAAAAAATGGTTTTGGAAAATTCATTCGAACCTTGTGATTTCGTGTTGTTTGGCACCAAGGGCGATTTGGCCAGACGTAAACTTTTACCCTCTTTATATCAACTTGAAAAAGCTGATTTGATGCATGCCGAAACGAAAGTTATAGGTGTAGCACGTCAAGATATCAGCACAGAAGAGTATGTAGCACTCGTAAAAGAAAATATTGAAAAATTTTCCAAGGAAGAGCTGTGCCAAAAAACTTGGGAGCGATTTTCTGAAAAGTTAGACTATGTTCAAGTGGACATGAAAAATGCTGAAAGTTACAAAGCATTTAAAGAACATGTCGATCCTAAACGTTTGATGGTTTGTTACTTTGCCACGCCCCCCTCTATTTTTGGTGATATCTGTCTTGGTTTAAAAGCGGCTAAAATTATTGATAAAAGTATGCGTGTTGTTTTAGAGAAACCAATCGGTCATGACTTAGCTTCATCCAAAGTAATCAACGATCAAGTTGCAGAGTTTTTTGATGAAACTCAAATTTATCGAATTGATCATTATCTAGGTAAAGAGACTGTTTTAAACTTGATCTCATTACGCTTTGCTAACTCTATTTTTGCTACTAACTGGGATCACAATTGCATCGACCATGTGCAAATCAGTGTTGCTGAGTCTGTGGGTATTGAAGGCCGTTGGGGATATTTTGATGAAGCAGGTCAAATGCGTGACATGGTTCAAAATCACTTGTTACAGATTCTGACACTTGTTGCTATGGAGCCTCCTGCCAACTTGGATTCGGATAGTATTCGTGATGAAAAACTTAAAGTACTCAAAGCATTACGCCCTATCGATGCCAGTAATGTTCGTCAGAACACTGTTCGCGGACAATACGTAGCTGGATTTGTTAAAGGACAAGAAGTACCAGGATATTTAGACGAGCCTGATGCGAATACAACGAGCGAAACAGAAACGTTTATTGCTTTAAAAGTTGAGTTGGACAATTGGCGTTGGGCTGGTGTGCCATTTTATCTACGCACAGGTAAACGTTTACCGGATAAGACCAGCGAAGTAGTGATTTACTTCAAACGTCAACCGCATAACTTATTTAAAGATAGTTTCCCAGAATTACCCCCGAACAAGTTAACGATTCGTTTGCAGCCAGACGAAGGGGTTGAAGTCACTGTCATGAACAAAGTGCCGGGACTCACTGGAAGAGGGTCAATGGACTTGCAAAAGTCTAAGTTGAATTTGAGCTTTTCTGATACGTTTAAAAATGATCGGATCCCTGACG
>JBNMPD010000202.1:0-5565 GCA_051276225.1 Flavobacteriales bacterium | reverse complement strand
AGATTATTCAGAGAAAGCTTTAATAACCCTAAACGTGTTAAGTCTTCGGCAGTGCGACTAATTTCTGCAGATTTTTCAATCAAAACTATGGCTTCTTTCTCAAAACCATCTCGCAGCAGGTCATAACTTGCCTTAGAAAATAAAGGTGCGTCTTCATCTGTCAATTGGTCAAGTCTTTCTAACACATCTCCCACTTTTGAGGTCAGCCCTAACTGAAGTTGGCTGGCAGCAAGTAATTTGAGACCAGGGTGATTATTTGGCAACGAACCTGCGACAAAACTTAAATGTCGATTGGCACTTGAGTAGTCTTGTATTTGATAGGCGGCATAACCTGCTACTAAACGTAAAGACGGATCTTCAATTCCGCCGTTAAGAGCTATTTCTGCTCGCTTAAGGGCATTCGTATAATCAGCATTGTTTGAATATGTTGCGGACTTTAATTGATTCAACAAAGGGTTATCGGCATTGAGCAAAAGAAGTTCATCTATGTAAGGATCAGCATCTTTAAAATTACCCACATCTACTAATAATTTGGCCAATACAAAGGTTATTTGTTTATCTTCAGGATGAAACTGAATATAGTCTTTAAATATTTCAGCGGCCTCATCTGGCGCACCAAGAGATAATTTCAACTGTGCTAGTAATTTAAGTACTTCTGCATTTTGCGGAGCTTGTTCACGCAGTTTGGAGACTGCAGTGGCTGCTATTTCATAATCTTGATCTAACACCAGCATATAAGCTGCAGTTAGGCCTTTGAAAACAGAGCTAGTTTCAATTCCTGCCAATTCTTCAATTAATAAGCGAGCATCATCTTTTTTGTTTAGTAAAGCGAATGCAACCACTTTGAAATAGCCGATTTCAGCACGTTCTACAGACGTTAGACCATTTTGTTCATGCTCTAATTTGCTGATGGCTGAGTAGGCGCCTGTGCGTTGATAAGCTTGAGTTAATAATGGTAATACTTTTGATGATTCAAAACCGTATTCTAAAGCACGATTAAGCTCTTTTTCGGCACTTTCAAACTGCTTTTGTTGTATATATAACACACCAAGTTCAAATCTGGCTTTGGCAGAATTTGGCTCAAGTTGCACTGCATTTTTTAGCGCTACTATAGCAGCCCCAGGATCATTCTGTGCTACATACTGCTTAGCTTCTTGTATATATTCTTCACTAGTTTGTTTACCGCAGCTTGATAATACACCTAATGCAACAACAGCTAATGCATATTTTAATTGTTTAGGATTAAAGCCTTTCATATTAATCTTCCTTATGTAAATTCCAATTGAGATATAATGACATGAGTATTTACCTTATGCGACCAGCTCTCAAAGTTTTATTAATAGATGTTAGACATGCATTCTGGCAATGATGTCCTAAGGTTAAATTTTATGTACTACTCGGTAACAAGTTGAAATCGTGTGGCGTATGCACGCAACACCATAATCACGAACACTTTGTCTCAGCACACTGTGTCCGAACTCCTAATATAGTTTCATCGATAAACTTTTCACACATCTGACTGTTAGTAAACAAAGATTCTAAGGTCGGCTTCGGCATATTTTTACAAAGCTTAAAACGGAAGATCCAGCTTGTATGGCCCGAGTCTAGCTTTTTCGACTCGAAATACAGCGCAACACTTTTATTTTTTTAAAACAATCCATATTTTAGATTTTTTTCAGCGCCGCATTGTCGTAATTGATAGAAATAATGTCTTATTTACTTAAACCATAATTTTAATAATAGTTTGCTCGTATTGGTATTCTGTAAGTCAATAAAAACACTGTATAAAAAACAGGATGTAAATTTGCTCCCTAAAATAATATAAGACAAGATAAAACAATACTTATTAATTTACCTATTTAGTACAATATCTTGTCCTTATGCTAAAAACTACTGTAAAAGAAATTTAGGATAAGGGCGTGCCTCCCCTACATGTAAAAAATAAGTACATTTAATTTACAAGATTGCAACAATATTGACAAGAAACAACAAACTTATGTATCAAAAGATGACATTTCCTAAATATATTACAATTAAACAAAGCATTACATGGAGTAAATATAGAATATCGAATATAATTTAATCTTTGAAACCGTGCCGGCTTCGCCTTAAATAATTGTACTACCGATTTTCGAAATTGTATTACCGATTCAAATAACGCTGTGCCTGCCTGTACCCTGGGAAACTTGATGACCACTACCACATCTGAAATTACATTTAGAGATTTAAACCTACCCGAAGAACTGCTGCAAGCATTAGACAAAGTCGGCTACGAAAAACCTACACCTATTCAAGCAGAATGTATTCCACTTATTATCGCAGGACACGATGTATTAGGAACAGCGCAAACAGGTACCGGTAAAACCGCTGCTTTTGCCCTACCAATGTTAGCTAACATTGATGCTGATGATAAAAACACTCAATTATTGGTGCTAACTCCAACCAGAGAATTAGCTATTCAGGTTGCTGAAGCCTTTCAGGTTTATGCTAGTTTTTCTAAGAAAATTAACGTTTTACCTATTTACGGTGGTTCATCTTACGATAACCAAATTCGTCAACTAAAACGCGGTACACAAGTTGTTGTTGGCACACCTGGTCGTGTAATAGATCATATAAAAAAGGGCACTCTTAAGCTTGATAAGTTGAAATTTTTAGTGCTTGATGAAGCTGATGAAATGTTACGCATGGGCTTTATTGACGACGTGGAATGGATATTAGGGCATGCTCCAGCAGAGCGTCAAACTGCATTGTTTTCAGCGACAATGCCAGATCCTATCCGTAAAATAACTAAACGTTATTTAAATGATCCTAAATCAGTCAAAATTGAGTCTAAAGTTGCCACTGCTAGCACCATCCGTCAGCGTTATTGCCAAGTAGCTGGACACCACAAATTAGAAGCTCTAACCCGGATATTGGAAGTCGAAAGCTTCGATGGAGTGATTATATTTGTGCGGACCAAAACAGCCACTATGGAATTGGCTGAAAAGCTTTCTGCTCGAGGCTACGCGGTTGAACCACTTAATGGTGACATTCCACAAAACTCACGTGAACGAACTGTTGACCGTTTGAAGAAAGGCAAAATAGATATTTTAGTTGCTACTGATGTAGTAGCCCGAGGTCTCGATGTTGAACGTGTTAGTCATGTAATCAACTTTGACGTACCTTACGATACAGAATCATATGTTCACCGTATTGGTCGTACCGGCCGAGCAGGACGTGAAGGTGATGCAATATTGTTTATTTCACATCGTGAAAAGCGTATGTTGTTTTCCATTGAGCGTGCCACTAGGCAAACAATTGATCCAATGACTATCCCATCAATCTCACAGTTAAACGAAACACGTTTGTCTCGTTTCAAAAGCAGTGTAATTGAAGCGATAGGTGATGCTTCAATTGAGACTTTGATTCCTATTGTTGAGTCAATTCAAGCTGAAACCGAAGCTGCACCTGAAGTCATCATGGCCGCATTAGCCAAAATAGCCCAAGGTGATGAGCCACTTATCCTAAAAGACAGTGACCGTCCCGATTTAAATGCTGCCCCTCCAAGAAGTGACCGTAACGACAGAAATGACCGTGGTGCACCGAGAGATCGCGCTAGTCGTCCTGAACGTGGTGGTGAACGAGGCGGAGAAAGAGGTGGCGAACGTGTTAAACGCGAACGCAAGTCTGGTCCACCTAGTGAAGGTATGCAACGTTATCGTATTGAAGTAGGCCATACCCATGGTGCCAAGCCGGGTAACATAGTCGGCGCTATCGCTAACGAAGCGGATATTAGTAGTAAAAATATTGGTTCTATCGAAATTTATGATAATTTCAGTACAGTAGATTTACCTAAAGATATGCCAAAAGCAACACAGGATACTTTGCAAAAGACCCGTGTTGCAGGCCGTAGCTTAGGTCTTCGCGAATGGTCAGAGCAACCACCCAAAAAGCGTGGTAATCCAGCTAACCGTGACTAAGCCTTAAAGCTTATAAAATTGAAAAGGGACTATTAAGTCCCTTTTTTTATGTATAAAAACACCAACAAACCTTTTTTTAATAACCTAATGGAATATCAATTCTGTTTTAATTGGTTTGCACTTCTAGTCACAAAGGGCACAATCAATTCATAATTTTTATGAGTATAACCACATGCAATATTTCCCGATATTTTTAGATACTACAGACTTAACCTGCTTAGTTGTAGGAGCCGGAGAAGTAGCCGCTCGTAAAGTGGAATTACTATTAAAAACATCTGCACATATAACAGTCGTAGCACCTTGGGTGTGTGACACAGTGCAACGATTTGCCAAACAAGAAAAAATTAATCTTACCGTTAGACCTTATATCGAATCAGACTTAAACAATAAACAACTGGTCTTTGTAGCCACAGATGACAGTGAAATAAACAAGCAAATTCACGATCAGGCACGGGCAAAAAAGATTTTAGTCAATGTGGTGGACAATACCCCACTTTGCCAATTTATTACGCCATCTATTGTTGACCGCTCACCCATTATTATCGCTATGAGTAGCGGTGGCGTAGCGCCAGTATTGCTTAGATATTTAAGGCAAAAGCTTGAGTCTGTTATCCCACAAAAAGTGAGCTTACTAGGACTGTTCTCTGAAAAATTTAGAGAGTCTGTTAAAAAACGTTTCAAATCAGTCACTGAAAGACGATATTTTTGGGAAGACGTATTAGACGGAGACATAGCCGAGAATGTGTTGCAAGGCAACGCACAAATCGCAGAACAAAAGTTTTTGGAAAAACTCAATGCACCTGATGCCAGTAAAAAAGTAGGTGAAGTGTATCTAGTAGGTGCAGGCCCGGGTGATCCAGACTTATTAACTTTTAGAGCATTACGCTTGATGCAAAAAGCTGATGTGGTGGTTTATGATCGCTTAGTTTCTCCAGAGATACTTGAGCTAGTTAGACGTGATGCTGAAAAAATCTACGTAGGTAAAGCTAAAAGCAACCACACCCTGCCACAAGACGAAATCAACGAATTACTTGCCAAGCAAGCTTTAGCTGGCAACAGAGTGGTAAGGCTAAAAGGTGGAGACCCTTTCATTTTTGGTAGGGGCGGTGAAGAACTTGAAACCCTAATCGAACATGGTATCAGTTTCCAGGTTGTCCCCGGTATTACCGCAGCAAGTGGAGCGGCCAGTTATGCCGGCATACCACTAACTCACAGAGATCACGCTAAGTCCGTAGTTTTTGCCACAGGTCATTTACGAGATAATAGCATTAACCTTAACTGGCATGGATTAGCCCAACCAGAGCAAACCATAGTGTTTTATATGGGTTTAACTGGCTTGCCCATTATTTGTGAACAGTTAGTTAAACATGGACTGGCCCCTGCTACTCCGATTGCCATGGTGCAATCTGCCACCACTGCACAACAAAAAGTAGTCATTGGTACCTTAGAAGATATTCAGCAAAAAGCAGAAGCTGCAGAAATCAAACCACCCGCTTTAATCATTGTAGGATCGGTGGTGAGTTTGCATAAAAAATTGAATTGGTTTGGTCAAGGGAGTTAAGTTTTAACTTTCGAGCTTCGAGTAAAAAATAATAACGACTTTAGT
>JBNMPD010000201.1:0-5582 GCA_051276225.1 Flavobacteriales bacterium | reverse complement strand
CTAGTAGTTTGGATCAGCTTCACCATTACCAATTATGGTCCTACTAACTCCAACTATCTTGCCTAATTTGGTTTGCTTTAAATGTTTAGCTTTTCTGAGGCTGTATATTCTTAAAGCTTTATTTTCCATGCAAGTATTCTTTAATAGATACAACTATGTTGACATCAGACGCAGTAATACTTTAAAACAGTCAGTAAAATGGTTACAACACTTCAAAGATGCAGTCACCTGCACACCACGCCAAACATCACCGCACCGGTCTAGGCATCAATATTTGCAGGTCAAAAAGCAGACTACTAAATAGACCCAAATAAAACTTAAAAGCTACATAATAGTGTGGCTTTTTTCGCCCAAATTTAAATTATTGATAAAACGCGTTTTACCCCACTGGACCCACCGATAAAAACATTCATCCACGGCCACACGTTTCGCGTCTTAAAACCAAGTTTTTGGATTGTAATTAGGGAAAGGGCAAAACTATTTAAAACTAAGTAGTTCAAGAGCCCACAGTGCGTTAAACTTCGTTTTGTATGATCGAGATAATATCTTAATAATTTAAAAAATGAAATGTCGCTGCTGACACTACCAGCGACAACACAAAATAAAAAACCTGCTAGTTAATTTGAATGCAACTAGTTGAATTTAAATGAAAACAAAGGAAAGCAACAGCAGTTAAGATTTATATGTAAAATGTAGATCATTAATTAGACGTTGCCTTGGTATTATCTACCCGTGAAGTTACTTAAACCTGCATTTTTAGCTATTTCTGCCACATTTTTGGTGGGTACCATTATCATATTAGGTACCTATTTCTATATCAAATCTGACTTACCTAGCGTCGACGTTCTTAAAGATGTTCGATTACAAACGCCTATGCGTATTTTTACTCAAGATGGAAAACTTATCTCTCAATACGGGGTGAAACGTCGTATCCCACTTACTCTTGAGCAAATTCCAGAACAGTTAAAACAGGCTGTTATCGCCACTGAGGACAGTAGGTTTTATATGCATCCTGGTATAGATCCTATTGGTATGATGCGCGCATTAGTTAATTTAGTCGTCACTGGAGAAAAAGGGCAGGGTGGAAGTACCCTGACAATGCAAATGGCGCGAGATTTTTTCCTGACCCGCGAGAAAAAATACATTCGCAAAATTCGTGAAATAATTCTAGCTTGGCATATGGAACAATTATTAAGTAAACAAGAAATCTTAGAGTTATATTTAAATAAAGTAGAACTAGGCCATAGGGCCTTTGGTTTTGGTGCCGCAGCACAAGTGTATTATGGTAAGTCGCTTAATGAACTTACATTGGCGCAAATAGCCACCATTGCAGGGTTACCTCAGGCCCCATCAGCACTTAATCCTATTAGTAGCCCAGAACGTTCAGTGGTCAGAAGACGCCTCGTTTTGCTGCGTATGCTGGACGAAGAATATATTACGCAAGAGCAATTCGAACAAGCAGTTAACGCTCCTGTCACAGCTAAAAAATACGGCGCAGAAATACAGCTAGATGCACCCTATCTAGCAGATATTATCTATAGCGAAATGATTGAACTATACGGTAAAGAAGAAGCTGAAACTGGCGGCTATCAAATTTATTCTACTGTGTCATCTAATTTACAAGCTGCGGCGCAACAGGCGGTGCGCAGAAACTTGCATGACTATGATGAACGTCATGGTTATCAAGGATCGCTTAAACAACTCTGGTCAACAGATGCCATTGATGACCAAAGTGAACCACTTTCAGATCTTGCAATATCAGAGCTTAAAATATCTGAACTAGATAGCTCAGATCCTTGGCCTGAGGAACAAATGTTAAGCTACTTGCGAGATGTACAAACCTTTGAATCAATGTATCCCGCAATTGTTGTTAAAGTGAATGAAACTGACATCATTATTTTTAACCATCAAGGAAAATACAGCATCATTGATTGGGATGGCTTAGATTGGGCAAGACCATTTATTAATGACGCAAAACAAGGGCCAGATCCTGAAGTTGCTAGTGACATAGTGCAAGCAGGGGCGCTGATTTTAATTCGTCAAAGAGAAGACGATCTGCATTGGCAACTTGCTCAATACCCAAAGGCGAGTGGTGCTTTTGTTGCTTTGGATCCAAAAAATGGTGCTGCGCAAGCTGTAGTGGGTGGTTATAGTTTTTATCAAAGTCAATTTAATCGTGCCACCCAAGCTAAAAGACAGGTTGGTTCGAATATCAAACCTTTTATTTATTCAGCAGCATTAGAAAATGGTTACACTCTGGCAAGTGTGATAAATGACGCACCTATCACCCAATGGCAATCCGGTTCAGGAAACGCTTGGCGTCCAGAAAATTCGCCTGCAGAGTATGATGGTCCGATTCGGATGCGTGTGGCGTTAACTAAATCAAAAAATGTCGTGTCTGTGCGTTTGTTAAGGGCTGTAGGACTGGAAAATGTTGCAGAACATCTTACTCTTTTTGGTTTTAACAAAGATGATATTCCCTTAGATGAGACCTTATCTTTAGGTTCTGGCTCCCATACTCCTCTAGAAGTGGCAACTGCAATGGCGGTAATTGCTAATGGCGGATTTTTAATTCAACCTCACTTTATCCAACGTGTCGAAAACGAAATGGGTGATATATTGTGGAATGCCAATCCAAAAAATGCTTGTAACCCTTGTGTTGCAAAAGTTCAGACAAATCGAACCAATACCGAGTCCGAAGATACCGAAGCACTCTTAGCTGCAGAATTTGGCGTAGCACAACAGGATGCTGAGCCTATCAAAAACCTTCTCTCTGCTCCCAGAGTTATTAGTGCAGAAAATGCATTTTTAGTCGCAGAAATGATGCGTTCTGCGGTACAAATTAATGGCAGTTGGGATAATCGTGGGACTGGTTGGCGTGCAGCATTGTTGATGGGCCGTCGCAGTGACATCGCCGGTAAAACTGGCACTACCAACGATGTGCGTGACACCTGGTTTAGTGGCTTTACACCAGACCTAGTGGCCACTGCATGGGTGGGGTTTGACGATAATAACCGTCGTTTAGGTCGCACTACGCGTAATCAAAATTTAGTCAACAAAAATCCAACAAAGTATAATTATATTGGAAATGCTTTAGTAGGCAGTGAGTCCGGCGCGCATGCGGCACAGCCCGCTTGGATAAGGTTTATGCAGTATGTGTTGGCTGGTCAACCTGAACATTTGTTGCCTATGCCTACAGATTTACTGACTGTGCGTATAGATAGAGGCACAGGTAAACTTACTAACAGAACAGACAAGACATCTATGTTTGAATACTTTACGGATGGTACTGAACCTCACGTTTTTGTTGCAGATGCACAAATTATTGAAGCTGCAGATCAAGGTGATCAAAGTAAAAAGCAGATTGAAGACATATTCTAAAGTGATTTTTTTTAACGCTTTTTAAAAGAATTTTTTAAAATCACTTTTAAAGTAATCCATCACCTTCCTTGGCCCACGTTGTCAAGGATAACTAAAATAACAATACAAAATCACAGGACAATACGTTAATGGCAAATACAGTTAAAAAGAGTGCACTTTATATTCCTCATTCTGGCCCTTCACTCTTAGAAACGCCTCTACTTAACAAAGGCAGCGCGTTTAGTTCTGACGAGCGCGTTACGTTTAATTTAACTGGCCTCATTCCCCCTAGATATGAAACTATTCAAGAGCAAGTAGACCGTGCATATATGCAATATTCAAGTTTTGATGAACCCATGAACAAACATATCTATTTAAGGGCTATTCAGGACAACAACGAAACGTTGTATTACCGACTAGTCAAAGAACATATTGACGAAATGATGCCCATTATCTATACCCCAACGGTCGGCGATGCTTGCGAGCAATTTTCAGATATTTATCGTAGTTCTCGTGGACTGTTTATCTCTTATTCTGAACGTCATCAAATGGACGATATCTTACGCAACGCTACCAAACGTAAGGTAAAAGTCATCGTTGTAACTGATGGTGAGCGTATTTTAGGATTAGGCGATCAGGGCATAGGTGGAATGGGTATTCCTATTGGCAAATTATCTTTGTATACCGCCTGTGGTGGCATTAGCCCAGCATATACCTTGCCTGTTATGTTAGATGTTGGCACTAACAACGAAAAATTGTTAGCTGATCCTATGTACATGGGCGCGCGACACAAACGTATCGGACAAGTAGAGTATGACGAGTTTGTAGACATGTTTGTCAAGGCTATTCATCGCCGCTGGCCTGAGGTTATGCTGCAGTTTGAGGATTTTGCTCAACCCAATGCTACGCCTTTGTTAGAACGTTATAGAGATAAAATTTGCTGTTTTAACGACGACATACAAGGCACAGCTGCAGTGGCAGTTGGCACCATATTGGCTGCTAGTAAAAGTAAAAACACTAAATTGTCTGAACAAAAAGTAGTGTTTGTAGGCGCGGGATCTGCTGGTTGTGGCATAGCTGAACAAATTGTTCAACAAATGTGTAGGGAAGGCATTTCAGATACACAAGCTCGCGGCCAAGTATTTATGGTTGACCGCTTTGGTCTGCTTACCGAAGGCATGCAAGGTTTACGAGACTTCCAACAACGTCTGGTTCAGCCAGTAGAGGCAATTCAAGAATGGTCCTTTAGTGGAGAATTTGCTTCATTATTGGATGTGGTGAATTGTACTCAACCTGATATTTTGATTGGTGTATCTGGTCAAGCGGGTTTATTTACTGAGCAAGTTATCCGAAGCATGAAAAAGAATTGTGAATTACCCATTATTTTTCCTTTGAGTAATCCTTCTCGCCATGTCGAGGCAACACCACAGCAGGTCATTGAGTGGACTGATGGACAAGTCATTGTCGCTACAGGTAGCCCATTTAAACCTGTCGAATACAAAGGTAAAACCTATCCAATTGCACAATGTAATAATAGCTATATTTTCCCTGGCATTGGTTTAGGCGTCATTGTCGCTAAAGCTAGTTTGATCAGTGATGAAATGTTGCTTGCGAGCAGCGCCGCTTTGGCTGAAGCATCACCTCTTGCTTCAACTGGACAAGGCGAATTACTGCCTGCATTGGGAGAAATAGCTAAATTAAGTAGAAAAATTGCCTTTGATGTAGCAAAAATAGCCATGCAGCAAAATCTGGCTTTGGAAGTGTCAGATGAAATCCTAAAAGAACGTATTGAGCAGAATTTTTGGATGCCAGAATACCGTCCTTATAAGCGAGTCAGTATTTAATCTGAGTTTTTAAAGAAACACCCACATGGGGTGTTTCTTTAATCTTATCACTGACCTATAGCACGTTGTTATTCCCCTCTAAATTAGTATATCTATTGCTATTTTTTTCTTAATTGTGAACGGCATAAATTAGCGTTTGTATATAATTGGGCAGTTAGTCGCTCATTACAATTTACGCACGCAAACAGTGCATCCCACCTTTTATGGTGATTTTTGCCTATTAAAAATAATTATAAAGCGCACTAACATCAGTAAAATAAGGTATCAGCATTTAGGTATCAAAGTTGCCTAGTGTATTCTTTAGTACAAATACTAAGTGAATCTACCATGCAAACCTTTATCGAAAACTTGCCTAAGGCAGAATTACATGTGCATCTT
>JBNMPD010000200.1:0-5590 GCA_051276225.1 Flavobacteriales bacterium | reverse complement strand
AACAATTAACTAATGCACTAAAACAAAGCAAAATTTTTTCACTAAAGAGAAATGAAGGCTTCACAAATGGGGTATAGCAAGCATCGAATAGCAAAGAATATGTAATTACCACATGCCTAAAGCCATTCGATGTTTTTAGTCTAAATCAATAATTATTTACCTCGCTTTTTAACCGCGTAACGTGTGTAGGAAGTGCTGAACACCATTAGAAAATTGGTAACTACTTGTGTTTAGTAAATAGACAAAATTGCACATTGTTGTTATTAACAATATATGTCGGGCCATACAGCTCAAAGCGGCAACAATGTATTGGCTAATACTGCTTTTTTTGCCAGTCCCAAGGATATTTGTGCATAAACCATGCAAAATTATATGATTAGTGGAAAGGTAAAGAGCATTGCTAGGGCAAGAGAGTATTCCCATACAAAGGGCCTCCAGACTTGAAACGATGATCTTTTTTTTGTTTCTTCTATTTATGCTTAAATAGCAAAATAAGGCTAATTATTTAGTTAATTAATTCAATAAGTAATGCAGGTATATTGTCTAATATTGAAGCAAAGCTAGGGTTCTTTTTGAATACTTTAATTAATAACAGCAGTAATATGCTGGCTATCAGGCACCGCCGCATTTTAGTCATAAGTGTTTTTAGCTATAGTGCCTTTAAGACGCTGAAAAATAAGATGAGCGCTGATTTTTACTAACGGTGATATAAGTGTCACTCAAGTAAATCAAGGCTCTTTTACCGTCCTAAAACCAATATGACTGGTTCCCAGTCCAGTATCCTGCGCATGTCTTGCTGCCGGGCGATAGCGCATACAAAAATCTTCTGCGCATAGATATGAACCTCCCTTTATAACACCCACCGCAATTCCCGGTTGTTTTTCATCATAACCATTTTCCGGGAGGTTTTCAGGAAGATCACTTGGATCAAAATGACGAGGGTAGTAGACACTTTGCGTCCATTCCCATACATTTCCAATTAAGTCGTGAATGTTAAAGTAATTTGCAGGATAGCAACCTACTGGTGCTAAACCTACATAGCCATCTTCTGCTGTGTCATTAAAAGGGAATAAACCTTGCCATGTGTTGGCTATATATTTTCCGTTCTCAGTTAATGAACTTCCGGTCGCATACTTGGCACCTTCTAAACCACCTCTAGTTGCATACTCGTACTCAGCCTCTGTTGGTAATCGATGTCCTTTCCACTCGGCATAAGCCAACGCATCGGCATAGGCGATATGTATCACCGGGAAATGCTCTTTATCTTGGATATCGCTATCAGGGCCTAATGGATTTTTCCAATTTGCTCCTTCAGTAAAATGCCACCAATTGAGGAAAGTCGACGCTTCAATCGCTTGTGAAAGCTTAACAAACACTGCAGAGCCAGGTGTCAATAACTCAGCAGGAATATCAGGGTAATCGACAGCGTTAGGGGTTCTTTGCGCCATCGTGACATAGCCAGTTGCTTCAATAAATTCGGTAAATTGCAAATTGGTCACTTCATGACGATCCATATAAAAATCTTGCACGACTCTTTGTATGGCCGGCATTTCTTCTGGATATACCGCACCCGCGCCCATTATAAAAGCACCACCTTTGACAAGGGCCATTCCTTTTGGCTCTATGCATGTCTTTGAACTTTGCAGCTGTTCTGTGTCAAAGTTCTGGGTATCAAGCAACTGATAGCTAAAAAACGCAATAAGTAAACCCACAGACCCCAATATTAAAATTCGTTTTGCCATGTAAAACTTCCATCTGGAAAAATTGATGATGTATTTGTTCTAAGCATCAATTATTGATTTTGCTAGATTTAGGTTTATTAAACTAACGTCTCTAGTCAAACCTAGCGTTTATATTTAATAAACTAATTAGTTTGGATAGTAAATAAACTCATCCCCATCGGCCCAACCTTCTTTATCCATTTTATCTATATTAATTGGCACTTCTAAAACTGAAGTCCAACTTGGCTGCATAAGTCCAGAATTATGTGCGCTGAGTAAATCGGTTAGTTGTTTAACTTTTTCTGGATGGGTTGCTGCAAGGTTGTTTTGTTCGCCAGGATCTTCAGTTAAATTAATTAACCAAGTTTTACCTGGGCGCTTGCTTACTTGAAGTTTCCAGCCATCCGACAATACTGCTTGGTAATGGTCGTGTTTCCAAAATAATGCATCATGTAATTTTCCGCTGGATTCTCCTTTACCATGAGGCATTAAGTTTTTACCATCAATGGTTCGGTCACTTGGAATAGAGACTCCAGCTGCGGCAGCAATGGTAGGGAAAATATCTGTATGGTGAACCACATCGGCTACTTGCCCTCCTTTAGCTAACTGGGCGGGCCACTTAACAAAAAATGGAGTGCGGATACCACCTTCAAAAAAGGTGACTTTCCAACCGCGATAAGGCTTATTAATATCCGCCACATTAATCATATTAGTACCGCCGTTATCGGATACAAAAATGATCATGGTATTGTCTTCTAGACCATTATCTTTGAGCGCTTGAGTGACGCGACCTACACTACGATCTAACGATTTAATCATGGCTGCATAAACACGTTGTGTATGATCTTTAATTTGCGATAGTGAATCGTAATCAGATTTCAATGCCTGCAAAGGATTATGGGGTGCCCAGTGGGCCAGATTTAAATAAAACGGACGATCTTTATTGGTTTCTATAAACTTAACCGCCTCGTCTGTGTAGTAGTCGGTAATATAGCCGTCAGGTTTGAAATAATCTAAGCCATTAAAGCTGGCGGCATATGACATCATTGACCAGAGAAATTTGTTGTAAGCGTTTGAGTTTTGTTCAGCAGCGACTGAATTAGGATCGTCCGCTGGCAAATACAAACCACTTGCCATGAGCAATGCATCATCAAATCCTTGCTGGTGCGGCAACATGCCTTCGCCACGACCCAGATGCCACTTGCCGATATGACCAGTTTGATAGCCTGCTTTCTTTAACATATCGGCAATAGTGATTTCGGTGTTGGGCATGCCCAACTCTTCAAACGGTAGACGATCCTCTTCGCCTTTAAAAATCATTGGTGGAGCAAATTCTGTTTGCTCGGTTAATGCATTCATGACGGTAGACATGCCATCTGGTAAGGGTGTTGATTCAAAACCAAAACGCGAGCCATATCGACCTGTCATAATGGCAGCTCGAGACGGAGCACAGGTTCCATCTGCGGTATAACCCTGAGTAAAGTTAACACCGTTTTCAGCAAGTTCATTAATATTTGGGGTCTGCAGTGCGCCGTTATCGACGCCACCACCATTGAGGCTGATGTCATTCCAACCCAAGTCGTCAGCTATGATGAGAATAATGTTAGGTTGACGTTCATCGGCAGGGATCACGGCTAAATCAGCTGGTTGAGGGGTCCACTGGATTTCTATATGTTCCGCTATGGGATGCTTCAATTTATTGATAATACCCGGGGCATGCAAAATAATTTGCTTCTGCATGAGTGCGCCGATAACAACAATGAGCAATAAGGTGATACCTGTCCATTTTAAAAATTTCATATAGAGTTCCCTGTTTTTTGCTCTTACGATTTAACTCTTGTGATAGTGATAGTGATTAATGAAATTGACTTGAACAGTCACCAAACACTTCATGACTGACTTCACTGCGGCCTTTAGTCGTATTAAATAGCCAATCAGAAACTGATAAGCCGTTCAAAACTGGTCCATAAAATAGTTACGTATTCTAGAATACATTTATTTGCGTATTAGACAATGCATTGTCATTTAGCATGCCAATAAAGTCAATTTGATTTGATGATGGGCATAATGAGCTTTCGAATGTGTATCACACAATAGCATGATTATATAAGACGTCTTTTATATACTCTTTGATGTTCTATTAATATAAGCCCGTTCACGTTTCCACCAATACTTTAGGATCAAAGACAACTGGCAAAACATAAAGTCGCATTCTATGGTCGATCAATAGATACTTATCCATGGTCAATACGCTCGATTGCTTTAGCTAACAAGTAGTCTTTGTTTATTTTTGATACTGTGATTTCTGCATACCTATGATAAAGGTATTTTATTTAAGTTGAGTGTTGGCATATGGCATGACAATATATTGCGTTGTTTGATTGTTATACGATTTAATCAAAGAGGGTGTACTTTATGTGTAAATGGAACAGAACGAGTCCTATTTCATATGCTCAAACTAAATGAATAAAATTGTCATGCCCTTTGTTTTAAATGCGGTTTCAAGTGACTTGATCCGTGATGTAAAGCGACAAGTACATGCAATCAAGAGAAAATTACAAGGCCAACCAACTAACCTTGATATATTTCTAAAAACTGACGACCCCTATAGCTACTTATTGTTACAAGCCTTAACTTCTATTGAAAAGCGTTTTAAAGTCATCTGCAAATTTCATGTATTTCAGGAAATAGACGCAGAAATGTTTCCACGCCTTGATATGTGGATGGACTATACAAAATACGACGCCTATCACTTAGCTAAACTTTATGACTTTCGTTTTCCAAGTAAAGATGAATTGCCCTCCATTGATCAAGAAATAACAAATAAGCTATCACTTGTCTTGGTCAATATTGAATCGGATAAAGAGTTTATATCCAAAGCGGTAAAGCTCTTAGAACAATATTGGTTTCAAGGTCTATCTCCCACCTTTGAGGATGTCTCGGTTCAAAACAATCAACAGAAATTGTCTGAAAATTTTGAACTGCTTACCAAGCGTGGCCACTACCTAGGTGCCATGATCAATTTTGAAGGTGAGTGGTATTGGGGCCTCGATCGTTTGGATCATTTAGAAAAACGCTTAATTGGCCTTGGCTTGACTCATGTTAATAAAGAAAGCATACACTTTGATCGTACCTATGAAACATTTTGTAAAATACCCTCCTCTGATATGGGTGGCGACCAGCAAACGCCTCTGATCCTCTACTGGTCTGCTCGAAGTCCTTATTCATACATTGCTTTAGAACGTGCAATCTTGCTGACTGCACACTACAAAATACCCATAAAGATCAAACCCGTATTACCGATGATGATGCGAGATATGAATGTGCCTAATACAAAAAAGCTCTATATTTTCTTAGATACTAAACGAGAAGCTTCGAAACTAGGGTTGCCTTATGGCTATGTGGCCGACCCATTAGGTGCTGCAGTAGAGCGTTGTTACTCATTAGTTCAATATGCAAAACGCGAAGATAAGTATCATGACTTTCTATTGAGCTTTGCCAGAGGAGTTAACTCACAAGGCATTAGGGCTGAAACGGAAAAGGGCATGAAAACTATAGTCACTCGCTGTGGATTGGATTGGAACACAGCGAAACACAAATTGAAGGATCAAACTTGGCGTGTTTGGGCTGACAAAAATCTAGATGAAATGTATTCGGTTGGGTGTTGGGGAGTGCCTACAATATGTTATGGCGATACACACTTCTGGGGGCAGGATAGATTTGGCATTATGGAAAATTACATCTTAAAAAGACTATCGATGTAAAAAATTATCAGATTTTGTTAAGTGACGTTCTGTTCATTCGCTAGAGTTAGGTACTAAATATGGAACTAGAGTGGCTGAAAAAAATCAGTGGCAAATTACAGCGGC
>JBNMPD010000199.1:0-5626 GCA_051276225.1 Flavobacteriales bacterium | reverse complement strand
AAGGGTAATAACTTTTTTGACCAAGGGCGAATGACTTGCCAAAAGTGTTTTCCAACCTTCTCTATTTTACTAAGTCCTTGCCACCAACCAGCAATGTATAGGCCTAATGAAAATAGAAAAACCCCACTGACAAACTGTAAAACTATAATTCCTTGGTTGATTTGTTGAGCAAACAAATATCCAGCCCAACCAGTAACTGAGCCGGCAATGATGTAGCTGATTATACGCCCAAAATTATAGGCTAAAGTATAAGGTAACATGTTTGAATTTTTAGGCACAGCATAGGCAAAGGCACCGACGATCCCGCCACACATACCAACACAATGCACGCCACCTGCTAAACCAATAAGAAAAGCTGAAAAAAAACTTAAGTCATTCATCACTTTTATTTTTAATTGGGTCTGTTTTGGAATCTTGTTTAGAAGTATTTTTAATTTCTTCTTTAGAACTTTTTTTAGGCAGGTCATCGTCAAATAAGATACTGCTACCGTGACGCTCTAAATCTTCAAATTGATTAGATTTAACTGCCCAAAAAAACACTCCGACTGCAATGCTAACCAGTAATATGGCAAGAGGGATCAAAACGTATATACTGCTCAAAAGAAGGCCCTCTATTATTTTAAAAGTCGAGTGGAGTTTACCACTACGATTAATGAGCTCAATGACATGCCCAGCACTGCCATCCAAGGGCTTAATAAGCCCATAACAGCCAGTGGAAGAATTAGTAAATTATACCCTATTGCCCAGCCAATATTTTGCTTGATTTTAGTTTTACATCTTGTGGCTATGCTAAAAATTATTTGAAGTTTAGCCAGTTCGTTATCGAGTAATACTATATCCGCAGAGGTTTTTGCTAAATCAGAGCCAGCACCAAGAGTAATAGATACATCGGCTTGTGCTAATACCGGTCCATCGTTTATTCCATCCCCAACCATCAGCACCACATGATTTTTGGCTTGGGCTTCTTTAATTGTGTGCAACTTATCTTGCGGGCTTTGTTCGGCCAACCAATTATGAATACCTAACTGTTTTGCAACAGATTCCACTATGGGTGCAATATCACCACTAATTAAATTTACGCAGTAGGGTTTTAAAGAGCCTATAAGTGACTCGCCTTGGGGCCTTAGTGTGTCAGACAATAAAAATCCACAAAGTATGCCGCAATCTGACTGCAAGAAAACATTACAGTTACGCATACTTTCTGGCACTTGAAAATCAATAAAGGTTGCAGCCCCTAATTTATATAACGTGCCATCTATTAAACCACTGACACCTTTTCCCATTTCACTTTGAAACTCAGTCACTGCATGCGGACTGTCGTATTGACTAAATGCTCGAGCAATAGGGTGTGAGGAATATTGTTCTATGCTGGCTGCTAGTTTCAGGTAAAAATCATCAGATTGTGCACTTGCATTAATGCATTGTGTCAAAGTGAATTTACCTTCCGTAAGCGTGCCAGTTTTATCCAAACCAATCCAGTCGACTAACGTAAGTTGCTCTAACGCATCGCCGCGCTTTAATAACACACCTTTGCTGTTCAAATTGGCAATAGCACAAGATAATGCAGAAGGCGTAGCCAACCCTAAAGCACAAGGACAGGTAGCAATTAATACCGCAACCATAACCCAAAGCGCCTCCGATGGGTCTATTTGTAGCCACACCACATAACTAATACAGGCAATTAATAAAACAGCGACTACAAAGTACTGAGAGAACACATCAGCTAAACTAGCAATTCTGGGCTTAGTGATCATAGCTTTTGTCTGTAATTGGCTAATTTGGCTAAGAGTAGATTGTTGTAAGCTAGCAGTGACTTTTACGGTCAAAGTACCTAATTGGTTTAAGCTGCCCGCTAATACCTGATCACCAGTGTATTTAGTTACCAAATCGAACTCACCAGTCAACATCGCTTGATCAAGTTGCCCTTGTCCTTGGGTAATAATCCCATCTATTGGGACTAACTCACCGGCCTTGACTAAAACCAATTGCCCAACCTTTAAAGACTTAGCCAACACAGGTAACAGCACCTCTCCATCTAACAAAGTGGCAGTAGTTGGCATATACTCCAGCATATTGGCTGACGTCTGAGCAGCTTTATAACGTGCGCTATGTTCAAGATAACGGCTAATAAGCAATAAAAACACTAGCATGCACAGTGATTCAAAATAAGTTTGCCCGGTATTTTGTGCCGTCGCAAACACCCCTGAAATATAGGTGATACCTAAGGCAACCGTAATGGGCATGTCCATATTAACAGTTCGAGCTCGCAGACCTCGCATAGCACTTGTGTAAAATTCCGAGGCAGAATAAAGCATAACGGGAGTCGTTAAAAATAAGCTTAACCAATTAAAATATTGTTTGGTTTGAGGATCTATATGTCCAAACAAATCAAAAAACACACCAATATTCAACATCATGACTTGCATCGTCATTAAGCCTGCCAAACCTAAGCGTTTTAGAAATGCTTTGTTTTCCTGTTTGAATATCGCTTCGTGCTGCTCGGGTTGAAAAGGCCTAGCGTGATAGCCAATTTTTTCTATATGATTTAAAATTTGACTGAGTTTTAGATGCTGATTATCCCAGGTTACACTTGCGCGTCTTGCAGAAACGTTCACGCCCACTTTAATTATACCAACTAATTTTGCCAACTGTTTCTCGATTAGCCATCCACAAGCAGCACAATTAATACCACTGATGGTTAATTGAATTTCACTGGCATCATCATGTATTTCAACAAA
Source organism: Flavobacteriales bacterium (assembly GCA_051276225.1). Lineage (GTDB taxonomy): Bacteria > Pseudomonadota > Gammaproteobacteria > Enterobacterales > Alteromonadaceae > Paraglaciecola. The sequence continues at coordinate 2,888 of JBNMPD010000199.1, read as the reverse complement.
CTCTTGCAATATACTATCGTCGTCAAATATTTTAAGTTTTTGTAATAGATCATCTTCGTTTTCTGGCGCTTTTTCTGCAAACTCACTTCGATAATGATAATAATCTTCTAAACCATTGTTAACGATTGCTTCAGCCACTGCGGTACATCCAGGGCAACAGAAAAATTGCTGTTTGCCCAGCACGTTTGTATGGTAGTTAAGCTGTGGTGCTATATGTAAGCCACAATGAAAACACTTTCCAAGCATTCTACTTAAGGCTTTAGAACAAATGAGTTTGTTTGCGGTAAAGAAACAACTTGTTGTATTTTCCAATTTTCGTCAAAGGGGTGAAGGCTCAATTGCCACTTACCTGAAACATCAGTCGTCAGCGGTGCGCGGTAGATACCATTAGCATCACGTAACAAAACAACTGAAAAATCCTTAAATTTTTGTGTGGAGTGAAAAAAGTCTAATGTCAGGGCTTCACCACTTTCAGGGGAGCCGCTCATAAAAATAACTTCAACATAATCTGAGAACACTTGCGTTCTAGTGGATATATTAAGAATTTTAGCCTGTTCAAATTTTTGAATCTTAAGGTTAATGGCTCTGCCTTCTTTATAATAATCGTCGATGACCATGCTGTCTTCGCCGTTAAATGCCAAACCCATCATTGAAAAGCTCAGAATCATAGAGGTAATTGGCACAATGATGAGAAACCAAGGCCAGAATTGTTTGTACCACGCTGTTGGAATATCAGACTGCATGTAAAAATACTCGAAGTTAACAGAAATAAAAAATAAGAAGCCCCGTAAACGGGGCATTCAGTATATCAACAGGGTACTACTTATCCTGAGATAAACTATATACATATGCACTAACTAGGTGGATTTTCTTCTCACCTAATGTGGTTTTAAATGCAGGCATTACTCCGTTACGACCGTATATAAGTGTTTCTGTTAGCGCTTTTTCAGTGCCCCCGTATAACCAAATTTGGTCGGTCAGGTTAGGTGCGCCTATCAATTGATTACCTTTACCATCTTGACCGTGGCAAGCAGAACAGATAGCAAATTTAGCTTGACCAGCATCTACTAAATTTTGCTCTAAATCGGGCCTATTACTTAAACTTAAAACGTATGCTACTAACTCTTCAATCCCTTTTTCGCCCATTGCATCTAGTTGGGCTGGCATCATGGCTCTACGTCCGTAAATTAATGTTTCAGTTATTTTTTCAGGTGATCCACCATATAACCAATCATCATCCGTTAAATTTGGAAATCCCCTCTGACCGCGTGCATCTGAACCATGGCACTGCGAACAGTTTTGGCTATACAAACGTTGACCAATTTTCAATGCTTCAACATCTTTCGCTAAATCAGTAATAGGCTGTGCATAATATGCTTCAAAGATAGGTGCAAAAAGCTCATTAGCGAACTCAACTTCTCTATCATATTGATTAATCACACCATTAGTTTTATTTGCAATAACTGCAGCTTTTGACTCAGCTAATGATTTAATAGTTTGATTAGAGCTTTGCCAATTCCATAAACCTTTATAACTACCTAGACCAGGATACAAGGCCAAATAAATGAGACCCCAAACGATACAAATATAAAATAAAATGGTCCACCATCTAGGCAACTGGTTATTAAGTTCGAGAATGCCATCAAATTCATGATGCATATCGTCGCCTTCTGCAACGTCAGTGTGGTTAGCTAAACACCAGCGAAGCAATAAAAAACAACCCAATATTGAACCCAGTGTAATCACCGTGATCCAAATACTCCAAAAACTACTCATCTTTATTAGACTCCCGCGTGTCTTGCTCAGGCTCATCATCAAAAATAAGCTTTTCAGCTTCGTCAAAATTGGCTTTTGACTTTTTACTGTAAGCCCAAATCACAACCCCAATAAAGCTAACAAACACTAATATCGTATAAATGGAACCACTTAATGCATAGTCCATATTATTTCAACGCCGTGCCAAGTGATTGTAGATAAGCAATAAGCGCAACCATTTCAGTCTTGCCTTTGACTGCATCTTTAGCGCTAGCAATATCTTCATCAGTGTAAGGCACACCAAAGTCTCTAAATATAGAAAGCTTTTTTGCTGTAAGTTCACCGTCTAAGGTGTTTTCCATTAACCAAGGAAAACCGGGCATATTTGACTCAGGTACTAAGTCTCTTGCATTAATCAGATGAATTCTGTGCCAATCATCACTGTATCTTCCGCCTACACGAGACAAATCCGGACCTGTACGTTTTGAACCCCATAAAAAGGGGTGTTCCCATACTGATTCACCAGCAACAGAGTAATGACCGTATCTTTCTGTTTCAGAACGGAAAGGGCGGATCATTTGACTGTGGCAACCAACACAACCTTCACGAATATAAATATCTCGACCTTCCATTTGCAGAGCAGTGTAGGGTGTTAACCCATCAACAGGCTCCATTGTCTGCTGTTGATACATCAGCGGTGTAATTTGCGCCATGCCACCCAAACTAATAGCAACCAGAATAAGGACAGTTAGCAGACCAACATTTTTTTCAATTAACTCATGTGCATTTTTCATAATCTGACTTCCTTAAGCCGGCTGTGCTTTTGTTTCAATTGCTTTTTCTTCGCTTTCACTTTCAGTCTCAGTTCGAATGGTTTTGTAAACGTTATAAGCCATTATCAACATACCCGTTACAACCAATACACCACCAACAAAACGTAATAAATAAAACGGTTTTGACGCTTCTAAAGATTCAACAAAACTATACGTTAGGGTGCCATCAGCATTGATTGCACGCCACATTAAGCCTTGTAATACACCTGACATCCACATCGCGACTATGTATAACACCACACCTACTGTGGCCAACCAGAAGTGAAGATTAATAAGGTAAAGACTATACATCTTAGGTCT
>JBNMPD010000198.1:0-5638 GCA_051276225.1 Flavobacteriales bacterium | reverse complement strand
CAGGAAAAAACAGGGCTCCCCTATGCATCAACAGCCACACAAACAAATCTTGAAAATATTGAAATGCCAGTTATGCATGCCTGTGGCCATGACATGCATATGACCACATTGGTCGGTGTAGCCCGGCGGATGATTGAGCTGAAAGGTCAGTGGCAGGGTACGTTGATGTTACTTGGTCAGCCCGCTGAAGAAGCATTAGGTGGTGCCAAGGGTATGGTTGCTGATGGTCTTTATGACCGTGTTGGTCGGCCTGACTTCGCTTTAGCCTTGCATGTTATTGCCAAACACCCAGCAGGCAAAATAGCATTTAGCGATGGGTTGATGTATTCAAGTGCAGATTCGGTTCGAATTACCGTTCGCGGAATCGCAGCGCACGGTGCATCTCCGCATTTAGGTAAAGATCCTGTGCTAATTGGTTCGCAAATTGTGGTAGCACTACAAAGCATTATTACTCGCGAAATATCGCCGATGGAACCCGCGTTGATCACTGTCGGCGCCTTTCGTGGCGGAACGGCTCCAAACGTGATTGCCGATCATGCCCTACTCGATATCACGGTTCGTGCAAACTCCGAAAAAACTCGTCACCAACTGCTTGACAGCATTAAGCGAGTTGCACTCAATACTGCTAGGGCGTCAGGCGTTCCGGAAGACCTATTGCCACTTGTGGTCATCTCTGAAGATGGCGCACCAACCACAACCAATGACGCAGCGTTATCGCAGCGCGTTCGACGAGCAATGTTAGCGGGTATGGGTGAGGACGCAATGGTTGACTGGTATCAATCAGATATGGGTGCCGAAGATTTTCCCGACCTTGTTAATATTACGCCTCCAATACCAAGCGTTTATTTTGAGGTGGGAGGTACGCCACCGGAGCAGATTGCAGCGGGCACTTGGGCAAGTCATCATTCACCGCTGTTCAAAATCGATCATGTAACCTCAATCAAAAGCGGCGTTGAAGCCATGACACTCGCCGCGCTCGATTTACTCAGCCAAGATTAAGCAAGGCAACTGAAGTACTCAGACAGGTTATCTGCTGACTTAGTGATTTGATTTACGTAGGTAATAATATGAGTAAGTAACACAAGCATCCATCGTAAACATCATAAATGAAATGAGATACTTGATGTCATTACGATAGACGCCTGTGTCATTCAGCCTTGAGGTTTGCTGGTGACTCACCCCAAAGCAGTTATTACTTAGTTGCTGTATACCCCTTCATCGCATTTGCAATCAAGGGAATAGCTTTTGCATTTTTAAGATACTGTGGCTCTAACCTACGTAATGAATATTGTTCGTATGCATAAGCATAAGAAAGTATTTCAGCATCGGAATTTTTACCACCAATAAATGATAATCCCACCGAAATCCCATGAATGCCACCCATAGGTACTGTCGCATGGGGATAGCCAGCTCGCGCAGCGTGACTGCCATACCCAGGCCAGTTATTTGGCCAAACGTCGCCATTGATAGGATCCACTCTTGGAACCGTTGGACCCGAGGGTGCCAAGAGTACTTGCACATTGTATTCTTGTAACAGTCTGTCAATGCCTTCTTGGCGGGTTGAATTTTGTACTGCTTCAACCGCTGTTCTGTAGCCTTCGCTTTCAAGTGAGTTCATTGCTTGTGAAGCGACAAAAATACTTTGGTCAAACAAAACTAATTCAATTTCTTTATGTGCCTCGTTAAAATCAATCAGTTGTTGTAAGTTACGGGGCATTACCTGCTCTGGTGATGTTGAGGCCAGATAAGTATTTAAACCATCTTTAAATTCGTATTTGAGAATATCGTAGCTCATGTTCCCAAAGTTTTTGGGGGTATCCGGTCGCTCATCTATGTTGACCAGAATGGCTCCTGCGACCTTAAGATCTGACAAGGCGGTTTTGAAGTGTTCCAATATTGGCGTTGAGTCACCTTTGGCAAAATTTAATACGCCCACTCTTGCACCTTTTAAGGCGTCCTTTGTTAAGCCAGCGCTAAAATCTGTATCGGGTGAAGTGGTGGCCATGGCATTCATCATCAATGCAGCGCCCATCACTGTTTTAGTCATCGGACCCGCAGTATCCTGAGACACAGAAATAGGAATAATATACTGCTGAGGCACAATACCCACTGTGGGTTTAAATCCTACAATCCCATTAGCATTGGACGGACAGATAACCGAACCGTTAGTTTCAGTCCCTACTGAAGCCGCGGCCAGCGAGGCGGCGGTAGCTGCACCTGATCCTGAACTGGAACCACACGGGTTGCGATCTAACATGTGCGGGTTTCTGACCTGACCGCCTAACGCGCTCCAGCCACTCATTGAACCTTCAGAGCGAAAATTAGCCCATTGACTCAGATTAGTTTTGCCCAGAATTATTGCTCCTTGGGCGCGCAAACCGGCAACTAGGGGGCTATCACGTCCAGTCATATTATCCTTGAGCGCGAGGGCTCCAGCTGTAGTGGCGATACGGTCTTTTGTCTCGATATTGTCTTTAAGTAAAACAGGTACACCATGCAATGGCCCCATAATTTCACCTGCTGCACGCTGCTGATCACGCTTTTGTGCGATTGCCAGCGCATCTGGGTTAAGCGCTAAAATAGACTGTAACCTGGGTCCGTTTTTATCAATTGTTTCAATTCGCTCAAGATATAAGGTTACCAAAGCTTGTGAGCTTATCTCACCACTATTAAGTGCATCAATCACCTCAGGCAAAGAACCGGCGATAATACCTTTGGCACGAAAATCAGTATCGGCTAATACAAGCTGTGAAGTATTAGAGGGCGGTATTATCTCAGAATGCTCTTTTGTTGATGGTGAACAACCAGAAATAGAAATACCTGCCGCTATGGCACACGCTAGTAAGTGCTTCATTGAATGCCTTTTAAAATGATGATGGGTTGTCTGAAACTAATAAAACTGACCGCTTATTGCAAGCAATACCACTCAATATGATTGGGACATCGGTTCATGAACTAGTTCAGGATCACTGCTACAAGTTCATATGGTCTGTGCTACTGGTCTGCTGGACGCGTCATTTCGCGAAGCTTTTATGGGCTATTGAGTGCTGATTAAAGCAACGCACATCATGTGTGGAGTGCAAGTCGCAAAAACATTGGCTTTTCTTTGGCACGATAAAGACAACTGGCGTTTATCGCTATTTTACGATGTTGCCTTCTTCCCTCCCCGTCTGGTGAAAGCATGACTGCTTCTAACGGGCCGGCGTCGCATCTAAAAAATCATCTCTAGAACTCATGGCAAGGCATGCAGGTATGAGTACAAAAGATGTAAAGGGGTTAACCGAGGCATTAATGGACAGCGTCCCAAACGCTACTGCAGAATATAGGTGTATCTTCAAATATTACCCACACCATTACCTCAACTATCAATATCAAACGGTTACAGCTCAACAATAATACTTAACAATAGTGCCTAACAGTGGTGCTTTAGATCCAATTCGCCGCGCAATAACCGTGCATCGAACATGACGACAAGTATCACGAAGTCACATCTCTTGAATTCAAATCCAATAACAGGCGTCAAAATGCATATCAATGATATTGCATCACACCTATTTATCTAAAATAGCGCATGAAAATTTCGTTTGTTTATAGCGCTTATTTTTGTAATTAATCACATGATTATTTTTATAGAGCCGAGAGCTAATTTTATATTCAATGCATTGATAGTTAATGATTCATCGTTGTGCGTGGTGGTTTAGGTAAAACTTGATTGTAATACGTTATCAAAAATATGGAGTATATTCAGTGACAGTCGATTTTATTGATGTGGAAATACCGGAGCCTGGTCAATGGCAGCAAGTATCTCCGGGTATTTTGTGGATACGTATGCCGTTGCCATTTGACCTCGATCATATTAATTTATATTTAATAGAAGATTATGACAGCGTCACGCAAACAGAAGGTTACGCCCTCATAGACACTGGTTTTGGTGTACGTAAGACTCAAGAAATATGGGATAGCCTGCTAGCAAAACTTGATAAACCTCTCACAAAAGTCATCGTCACACACATGCACCCTGATCATATCGGTATGGCTGGCTATTTAGTCGATAAATATCGGGTACCCTTTTATATGAGTCATTCTGAATACTTTGTTGCCAGAGCATTGTGTGCAGGTAGCAGAGGCGCATCAGATTGGCAAGACGATGAATACTTAGTGCGCTGCGGAATGTCAAAAGACTATGTTGCTAAAGCCAGCGAAAACCGCAAAAAAAGTAAAGGCTTAGGGCAAGTTGTTCTGCCTATTCCTTTACAACATGAGCGCTTACAAGAAGGTGATGTAATAAAAATTGGCATGGTTGACGCTGTCGGCGCTGTTGAAACTGATCAATGGCAAGTTATGATTGGCAGAGGACATTCGCCAGAACATGTGTGTTTATATAACCAACACACTAAAGTCTTAATATCCGGTGATCACGTGTTACCCATTATCACGCCTAACATAGGTGTATATAGCACAGAGCCGAATGCCAATGCGTTGAAGATGTATTTAGACACCCTACCGCAGTTTAAAAATTTACCAGAAGATACCCTAGTATTGCCCTCCCACAAACAACCCTTTATAGGTTTGCATAGCCGTGTTGATTCGTTAATTGCCCACCATCACAAACATTTAGAAAGCTTAAAAGAGTTTTGCAAAGAAGGTAAAACGATCAAACAATGTTTGCCTGTATTGTTTAAACGCGAGCTGAATGAACACAATATGTTTTTTGCCGTTGCAGAAGCGTTTTCACATTTAAACTATTTGTATTTTGAGCAAATATCAACCCGTGATATTAACGAAGAAGGCCAGTATATATTTACTCTAAAAAACGACCTTTTAGCGAGTTAAGCTCAACAGTTGTCGATTATTTACTAGCTTTACTTGACCAGTGAATACCCCACAATTAATGATTATTATTACTTTTGTGATCACCGAATAGGTAAAGCTAAACTGTCAATATTTCAATTATATCCGCAATGTGATTAACGAAAATTTGGTTTGATTTATTGTCTGTAATAAAGACATTGTTCCAATACTGAACCCAGACATTGTTAAATCGGGAGTGAAAACAGACAGGCAGTATTTTATCTTTGCTTATTAAAACGCCTAACAGTGTTACTAATCTATTGGGTTAATTCACAAAATAATGATGTGTCCAGATTACTTTATCAATGCTCGATACTCAGCCCATTCACTCTAATAATAAGTACCTAGATGACGCTTTCTAGCTTGTTAATCTGATGGGTTAACATTCGAAATCTAGCTTTTGCAAATCACCCTAGTCATCTTAATCGAAGACAACCCGGCATCAGTCATTATTCACTGCCATCGCAGCTCAAGATGCTGCTACCTATAATTCACTGCTTTACTTTTCCTTCTGGCTTATACAGAACATTTTTCTGTAGTAGATAGCGGATACTACGAACAGACAAAACCCTTATCTGCTGATATTTTATAAACTCTATGCTTTTATCTAAAAATTTAATAAGACAGCAATTTTGTTATTCAAATAAATTGTGCAAATGCCTGAAATTATGAGGTAATTATTTTTTAAGGAACTTACAATTAAAACAATGAAAGCGGTGAGTTTTATAATGAAACGGACGCCCTTATTAAAAATAAACAAGCATCAAGCTATTTATATTTATATTTA
>JBNMPD010000197.1:0-5661 GCA_051276225.1 Flavobacteriales bacterium | reverse complement strand
ATGATTTTATCAGCGCCCTTTGAACTGGAAAAGGAAAACTAGTCACGGAAAAAGCAAAAGACTTTTCGCTATTTTGTTTAAGTGAGTCCAAACCTTGCCGTAAGTATTTGGCTTGCAAAAAAGGCGCTGTGGCGTAGATACAACAACAGAATTTGGGTTTATAAAATTGCTCGATACAAAACTTGATGGCGTGATTGGTTACTGGCCGTGTGCCCACAATATCATTTGAAAGTTCCTTTGGACGGATAAAAGGTACATCTGCTCCGTAAGCTTTTGCAACCTCTGCTACCTCTTCGCTGTCAGTGGAAATGATGATTTTATTGAACAGACCGGAAGCTATTGCTGCATCTATCGAATAAGCGATAAGTGGTTTACCTGCAAACGATTTAATATTTTTGCCCGGAATTCTTTTACTGCCACCGCGTGCAGGAATGATAGCGAGATTCAAAGCAATACCTCGTGTAACACATCCACCACTTTTAATTGTTCCTCATGGGATAAACTTGGAAACAAGGGGAGTGTCAAAGCGTGTTGATAAAAATGTTCAGACACGGGGAAGTCGCCTTGTTTAAAACCAATTTTCTGATAAAAAGGCTGTAAATGGATAGGAATATAATGCACGTTCACACCAATACCTTTTTTGTGAAGTAGCTGATAAATGTTTTGACGGTCATGTTGCGTAAGCTCGACCATATATAGATGCCAGGCACTTTTAAAGTGCGGCTCCACAACCGGAAGTTTTAAAGGTAAATCAGCTAACGTCTCATCATATACTTTTGCGAGTTCGGAACGTTTTTGAATAAACACATCCAGTTTTTTCAACTGTGACAAACCTAGGGCTGCATGCAGATCACTTAAACGATAGTTGTAACCTAATTCAAGTTGCTGATAGTACCAAGGCCCGTGACTTTCGCCTCGATATTGTGATGGATCTTTTGTCACCCCATGCTTAGCAAATAATGTGAGTTTTTTGTAAAAATAGCTTTGATTGGTAAGGACTGCTCCGCCTTCGGCACTGGTTATTGACTTAACCGGATGAAAACTCAAAATTGCCATATCAGAATAGACACAACTACCAATCTTAGACTGCTGATAACTCCCACCTAGGCCGTGAGCAGCATCTTCAATTAAGACAATGGAATACATCTGCGTTATCTTATGGATCTTCTGCATGTCACAGCTCAAGCCAGAAAAATGCACTACAATTAAAGCTTTAGGTAGGCAATTCTGTCTTGCAGCATGATGAAGTTTTTTATCTAATGCATTAATATCAATATTGCGGGTAAGCGGGTCTATATCCACAAAGTCTATAGATGCACCGCAGTAAAGCGCGCAGTTTGCCGATGCAACAAAAGAGTTCGGTACTGTCCACACCGAATCCCCTGCTGCAACACCTGCAGCCAAACATGCCACATGCAAGCCTGAAGTTGCACTGTTTACTGCCACACAGTATTCAGCCCCAGTGTACTCACATAGAGCGTGTTCAAATTGAGGAACAACAGAACCTTGAGTCAAAAACTGGTTCCGCAACACATCCACAACCGCGTCTATATCATCTTCATCAACCAAATGTTTACCGTAAGGGATCATGCCACTCTCCCTTACAAAACTACTTTATCAAGCATTTGTAATTCTTGTACTGTCAGAAAGTGAGGATTAGTACCTGAGTGATATTCAAATTTGTCTTCTACTGGTAGCCCCTCTTCTCCTAATTTATTTTTTAAATAGTTGACTGTTTTATCAAAAAACTTAATCGCAGGCGTGATGACATAGTGGTCATTAAACTCAAGAGAATGATGCGCCATCTCTTGTGGCACCATGACTTCATGAAGTTTCTCGCCGGGGCGAATACCTACTAAGTCGTACTCGCGCTTACCACTAACAGATTCAACCAGATCCAAAATACGAATAGAAGGAATTTTAGGTACAAATATCTCGCCACCTTGCATGCGCTGGAAGTTTTGCACAACGAACTCTACACCCTCATCTAATGTAATCCAAAAACGTGTCATTTCATCATGGGTGACCGGTAACTTGCTGACACCTTGGCTTAACAACTGATGGAAAAATGGCACAACTGAACCTCTTGAACCAACAACATTGCCATATCGCACCACAGCAAATCTAGGACCTTTAGCGCCAGACATATTGTTAGCCGCAACAAAAAGTTTATCTGAGGCAAGCTTAGTGGCACCGTACAAGTTAACTGGATTGGCAGCTTTATCAGTAGATAATGCAATTACACGACTAACATCCGTATCAATAGCCGCATCGATAACATTCTGTGCGCCGTAAATATTGGTTTTAATACATTCATTGGGGTTATATTCTGCAGCGGGCACTTGCTTCAATGCAGCTGCATGCACCACGTAATCCACATCACGCATGGCAGTCTTTAGACGGTCTTTGTCGCGCACATCACCAATAAAAAATCGCATACAGGGCGCGGTAAATTGTTGCTGCATCTCAAACTGCTTAAGTTCATCGCGAGAGAAAATAATTATTTTTTTAGGAGAATAGTTTTTTAACAAATAGGTAGAAAAACGCTGACCAAAAGAACCTGTGCCACCAGTGATTAGAATTGCTTTATTATTGAACATAAACGACCTTTTTCTTATATTTTAATGACGTCAACCAAAGACTATATTTTTAGCATAATACAAGCGGTTAAGATCTTGTTCATCTATATTTTTTTACTGCCTTACGTCCGCGAACTAAACCAGTGAGTTGTTTTAATGACGCTTTAAATGATTCTTCTGCATAGGCAACTAATGCGCCATTCACTTTTATTTCAGCATTAACGAAGTCAGTTTTTAATTTTTTGTCGAGGGTTTGTAAATAACTTTGTATAAACTCGTCACGTTCAGTGACTAATTGTAAAAATTTGGATTCATCTGGGTCGCTGTCGGACTCCAGCACTGATAAATCCTGATTGATTTTCTTTAAAGGAGAAGGAGTAAAAGAGTGGTTTAATGTTAGTGTTTTCAAACTACTACTTGACGTTTCTGCCTCTGCATTTCATAAGCCTCTTGTTTAGCTGACTCAGGAATTTGCGACCAGGCCGTTTTAATCGGTAAAAGTAGATTAATCACTTCATCAACAATCTTCAAGTTATTCTGTACATTAGCGTCGATCAGGCGTTGTATCATATAATCATAAAGTGAATATAAATTGCCAGCCACCTCAACACCTGCTTCTAATTCAAGCGTATCCCTCAAGTTCATTAAAATAGCTGTAGCTCTAGAGATATGCTCTGACTTGCCTGCATAATCTTTTCGCTCTATGCAGCCTTTAGTATAAGCAAGCTTATCTAGCGTACCTTGCATTAACATCAATGTTAACTTATGTGGGTCTGCCTGACTGACTTCCTGCTTCAAATTACCTTTCTTATAGGCATTGATACCTTTTAACGCCATATTGATTTCCCACATTTTTGATAGCTAAATTGCATTATCATTAACCTAAAGTGGCTAGCAAAGCAGAGCCTGTTGAATTTAATCTTGCAACGGTTTGGTCGAGGTTTAAATATTTCTTACGCAAGATTTCCTCAGTACTAGCAAGCCTTAACTCTAACGTTAATCTTTCATCAAAGATTTGTTCCCTTTGATCTTTAGCGGTATCGACTCGAGATTTAAGTAACCCACTAAAACTAGTATATTCCTCAACGTAATCAAAAAGACGGACCGCAATACCTTGCTCTTCGTCAGTAAACAAGGCGGAGATTTGATCAAAATTATCTTTTAAAGCATCTTTTAGACGATCATCACCACTGCCTAAACCAATCTTATCGTTAGAGCTTATTTCTAATTCATTTTGGTCATTGTATTCGATCCCAAGCTGAAATATGCCACCTAAAGACGACGAATCGACCGACGAAAATAGAATATTATTGATACCTGTTTGTATGCCTCTGACTAAAGAATCACCTGCTAAGGCTCCGTCATCTTCTAAATCAGAATCACCATAGTTGGTGAGTAGTTTAATCTCAGCTTGAAGAGCGTTGAAATTTGTGACGAATTCCCTGATAGACTCCTCAACAGCTTCTGTGTCGAAACCTATACTAAGTTTTGATGTTTTGTAATTTATACCGTCTGCTTCTAGTTCGGATTTTTCAGATATTTCAAAACTGACATTTTCTATTACATTTTCAAATGTATTGGTTTTACTTTCTACGTCAATACCATCGATAGTAGCTTTGGCGTTTTGAGCAGAAGTCACTGGTAAAAGGTAAGTAGATGACCCTGTGGAATTTGTAGTGGAAACCAATTCCAGCTCAGCTATATTATTATCATTGACGATAACTAAATCATTGTCATCACCAGGCGTTTTCGAAGTGAATACTAATTTGGCGCCACCGTCGATTGTGCCCGTTTCGATAATACTGGCGACTACACCAAAGTTATCTTCAGAGGCATTAATCGCGTTTCGCAAATCTTGTAATGAATTGCCTGCGGTTAAGTCAATCGTAAATGAATCACTGGTGGCGTCAATTTTAAAGGTCAGACTAGCAGTACCCGCGCTTAATATTGTATCTGAGGCACTACTAAAACCACCATCAGTTGCATCTGCGGTTTCAATTCGGCTTCCCCTAGCAAGTTGAGTCACCGCAATATTGTAATCCCCCTCTGATGCACTAGTAGATGCCTCAGCTGTAAAAGGCTCGACACCTTCAGAGGGATTTTTTATAGAAGGCTCTCGACCTTTTAGGTTTGTATCGCTTCGTAAGCTGTCCAAGGTCTCTTGAAAATCCTCAAGCTTAGACTTAAGCTTGCCTATGCCAGAAATCTCAGCATCAACGTTCTCTTCTCTAGAGTTCAAGGCATCAGTTTTAGGTTTACGCTCAGCTTCAAGCAATTGCCCAACTAAACTTTCAAGATCTAAACCTGATCCTACACCTAACGACGAAATTGACATACTACACCTCTATTCCAACAATATTTTGAAGGATAACGTTTACATCAAAAGATTGACATCACACCTGTTTATTAAACAATAAACCGGCTGCTGTGCCGACGTCTAATTGCAAGTCTTGCAAACGTTCTGAAAGTTTTAATACCTCCTCAGAAGGTATTTGCCGAATAACCTCTCCGGTCACAGCATCAGTTACTTTCACAACTTGCTTATTACTGCCTTCGTCAACTGAGAAGCTCAGTTGCCTGTTGTTAGTTTGTAAAATCTCAGTAAGCTGTGAAACCGCCGTTTCAATTTGCTCGGCGCTGACTTCCACAACATTTTGTTTACTAATTTCGGCAGAAATAGATAAATCTTTAGTTTGTTGTTGACTACCTCTTACGACGTCCTGAGTAGCTCTGTCGTTTTTAGTTGTTTCTGGAGCAAGATATTGGCCAACTTGTGATACGTTTGATTCCATAAATCACCTTTTAAATAATTGCGTATCGCTTTTATATAGTAGCTATATGCTGCGTTACTGTGAAAAACACAAAATTAAATTTTAACCAAGCACTAACAACGAAGTCTGTGACCTTTGGTTTGCTTGACTTATTACCAACAAAAACGTCTGCTAAATCATCTGATTTCTTGTTAATGCAGCGGTTTCAGCTGCGAAGTCAGTTTCACTGATACGAGAATGTGCACCAGCGACAATTTCAGAAATACTACTTAAGTCACTGATAGTAGATTGAAAAAGTTTTTGCACGACTC
>JBNMPD010000196.1:0-5672 GCA_051276225.1 Flavobacteriales bacterium | reverse complement strand
AAAAAAGAGAAATGCATCATTATAATGCATGGCAATTTATGTGATAAACAGCCCATCACATCCCCACTATTTGAAAACCCAATACTTTACCCCTTGCTGCTGTTAACGATTCAGTATCTAACCTTGGTCAGCATACTGTTGCTGCATTTGATTCATCCAAGGAAAAAACCTACAACATGGATTGCACCAGCTAGCCTAAAAGTCGAGATAAACCACACACCCAATAAAATTAAATAATTTATTAGGTCACTGCGTGACAGAAACAATAAACTCAGGAGCGAAGACCTGCTAAGCAAAATTTAAAGGTAATGGGGCAAAGCTAATGAAAAAGTCAACGGACTTAAACGCAATGGATGCAAATCATTGACCTTTATAGATAATATGCTTTCACACTATAAGCTGAACCTTAAGATTTAATTAAGATAATAAAAAAGCTCCCGAGGGAGCTTTCTAAAACATGTATATCATCGCGTAGTTATGTGTCTACAGAGCCACAGAAACGATAGCCTTCACCATGAATAGTCACAATTAAATCATCTGCATTGATTTCTGATTCAAAGTGTTTACGAATGCGACGTATAGTGACATCTACTGTACGGTCATTAGGACGCAATTCTCGGCCTGTCATTTCCATAATCAGTTGTTCACGTGTCAGAATTTTACCTGGGTTGTTCAAAAACAGGTGCAAAGCTCTAAATTCACTGCGTGGTAGGCGAAACTCTTTGCTACTAGGTGAAATCAAGCTTCGGCTGTCGCCATCTAATATCCAGCCATTGAAACTTACACGGCTTGGTAAATCATCATCTTCACTACTGTTAGAAGTACGCGCCAATAAGTTACGTGCACGGATAGTGAGCTCTCGAGGATTGAAAGGTTTAGTGAGATAATCATCAGCACCAATTTCTAAACCTAAAATACGGTCAACATCGTTATCTCTGCCAGTTAAAAATATTAAACCAATATTTTTACGGCCACGCACTTCGCGTGCCAAAATCAGACCGTTTTTACCCGGTAAGTTGATATCCATAATAACCAGATTAATGGTGTTATTTGCAAAGATGTCATGCATCTGCTCACCGTGTTCGGCTTCAAATACATTGTATCCTTCTGCTTCAAACAAGCTTTTAAGAGTGGTACGTGTGACCACCTCATCTTCAACAATTAATACGTTAGGTGTCTGCATGTTTCAGGCCTAGTTAAGAATTTGTACAAAAGTTTATCAGAAAATATCCAACATTCAGGGTTTTATCTAGTAAATATTGCATATATTAATGAAATTTATACAATTAAATAATAGAACGGCCGTGTACTTTATCAATATCAATCATTTTAACAGGGAATAAAATTCTAAACTGCACGCCTTGACCTTCTTCACTGACTACAGAAATTGAACCGTTCAGAGCTTGTGTCACTAAATTATAAACCAAATGCATCCCAAGACCACTTCCACCTTGGCCACGTTTAGTAGTAACAAATGGGTCAAAAATACGTTTGCGCAAGTGTTCTGGAATACCTTTGCCGTTGTCCTTAAACTCAATACAAACCTTAGTATCATCTACGGACTCAATGCTGATATCTATTTGGCCTTTCTCTACGTCTTCAAAACCATGAATGATAGAGTTCATTATTAAGTTGATCATGATCTGATTAATTGGCCCAGCCTTAGATTCAACCACTAAGTTGTCTTCACAATTCACATTGATCTGATGATTGACTTTTTTTAGCTTAGGCCGCAACGACATTAATATTTCGTTCATTAGCTGGGTAAAAGAGAAAACACGATTATTTTCGGAGGACTGGTCAACAGCTACTTGCTTAAAGCTAGAAATCAGTTCGGCAGCTCGATTCAGATTACGATATATAATATTAAGGTTTTCTTCGCCCTCAGCAATAAATTTCGTTAAAGAACTGGCTTTGAGTGTTTTACCTTCGAAAGCTTTACGCATATCAGACAGTCTATCTAACATCATTGTTGAAGCCGTAACGCCTAGACCGATAGGCGTGTTAACTTCATGGGCCACACCGGCAACCATATCTCCCAAAGATGCCATTTTTTCGTTTTGTACCATCTGACGTTGAAACTGATGAAGTTTTTCTAGCGTCTGGATCAACTCGCTGTTAGCTTCTTTCAAGGCCATAGTGCGTTGCTGTACTTTTCCTTCCAAACTCGAATTTAACGTAACTTGTTCTGCTTCTGCTTTAGTTTGTCGTTCCATGTGTTCTTGGGTACGTTGCAACATATTGTTAAAAGCTTCCCCTAAGATGTCTAATTCTTTAATACCATGCAGTTTAGCTCTACTCGAATAATCCCTTTGCCGAGAAACACGCTGTACCAGTCTAACCAAACCATTAATTGGAACGGTAATCGCACTTTGTAATTTTAAGGTAAGAAAAAAACATATAACTAAACAAATCAACAACACACTTACAGTGGTCAAAATTGATTGGAAAATCCGGTTTTCTAACGCCTCTGCAGATGCGCGCAGATATACGTATCCCATGACGTCTTTGGCATTCATAATAGGCTTAATAATTTCTATCACACTGCCTGTCATTTTAGGTTGAGCCAATGCTTGCAATTGATCAAATTGGGCATTAACTGGTGCTATGCCTTCTTTGTTATAGCTGGCAAAAAAAATAAGGGGGATTGAGTCGATAAGTTTGTAGATATGCACATTTTCAATCAGGTCAGATGCAGCCAACACCTTGAGGTTTTGCTCTTGCATTACCCCTTCGTCTTTCATCATAGGCTTTAAAGCACCGCGACCAATCATATCCGCAAAAATAATAACTTTATCTTGTAGTGATTGTTGATAAGTATTGATTTGACTATACAAATTGACACCGGATGACAAAATCAGTGACAACGATGTAATGGCCATAAATACCCATATAATCAGGCGTTTAATCGATAAGTATTTAGTGTCTAAGGCCATATTAATTGTTACTAATTCCGTGGTCTGACGACTATTCATAAATGATATTGATACAAAAGCGTGCCAATTGAAACTAACAGATTAAATTTACTCGGTTTATCTCAAACAAAAAGTCTAGCGAGTGCTGCTCTTTGATGTGCCGTCAATCTTAGGGGCATGGCCTTGAACACTGGGTTGTTAGCGCTTTAGTATTTTCCTTGAATCGCCCTAGTTTTTAATTAAGGTAAAAATATCTTGCTCGCTCAATTGGTACTTTTCTGCAATCCGCTTAAGACTCACTTGTTGTTCTATCTGTTCAACTTTATTGGTTGCAGTATTATTTAACGCTTTAAGATCAGTTAAGCAGATACAAATAACGCCGCCTTTCTTTACATCCAATAACACCACAGTTAATGTTGCTTTTTTATAAATAAGATGTGGGCAGACATTTACTCTTTCTGGAGTCTGCAAACATTTAGATGGCAATGCATAAGCCTCTGTTGTTAATCCAACCAACAATAAACAAAAACAAATAATCCTAGCCTTCATATTTTTTAGCTCAGATACAGTGCTTGATATTCTAGTGCAGCCGCGTCCCAAGTAAAGCGGCTTTGCATCGATCGCTGTTGTGTGAGTTCAAGTAACTTAGGTGCCTCATGGTAAAACAGCAAAGCTCGTTGTATGCATGACAACAGTGCGTTGCTATCAGGTTGTGCAAATACAAATCCAGTGGCATTATCAGGATCGTCGGCTAAATCTATAACCGTATCCTTAAGTCCACCCACAGCTCTAACAATAGGTAAAGTACCGTAAGCTAAGCTGTACATTTGATTCAAACCACAAGGTTCAAACAAAGAAGGCATCAAAAAGAAGTCACTACCAGCTTCCACCATGTGCGCTTTACGCACACTGAAGTCCTCAACAAACGCCAATTTCTTAGGATATTTGTTGGCCACTGTTCGCAAAAAAATACTTATTTCAGGGTCGCCAGTACCAATAATAGCCACTTGCACGTCGTGTTGCATAAGCAGTTCTAACATAGGTAAAATGAAGCCAAAACCTTTTTGATCTGTTAAACGACACACCATACCAATAATAGGTACGCGTACTTTTTTTGGTAGCCCTAACTCTTTCTGCAACGCAGCTTTACAGATTTTCTTGCCAGATAAATCTGCTTGATGATAGTTTTTTGCAATATGGGGATCATTAATAGGATCCCACTGACTGTAGTCACAACCATTTAAAATACCCGACATATCATCGCGCCGGTTTTGGAATTCATTAAATAAGTGATGGGAGCCTAAAGGTGTCAGTAATTCTTGCGCATAATTAGGACTGACTGCATTAATTTTGTTGGCGTAACGAATACCCATACGCACAAAATTTAACGCATCTCCGTCCAATTGACTGTGAAATTGATAATGTGGCTGTAAAAAAGCAATATCTCTAAATTGATGTGTACCTTGATAAGCCCCATTGTGAATAGTGAAAATTGTTTTTGCCTGAGTAAAAAAACCTGAATCATCAATACTCACAAAGTACGGTGTGAGTGCTGTGTGCCAGTCATTACAGTGCACTATGTCGGGCTGAAAATCGACTGCCTTTGAAGCTTGTAATGCTGCGTTCGCAAAAAAAGCAAATCGTTCTGCATTATCTGAATAAGCATGGTAATCGTCAGAATATAAACCTTTACGGTCAAAATACTCTGGGTAGTCCACAGCTAATACTTGCAACCCTTCTAAGGATAAACTTTTGACCGCAAACTCATAAGGTGTTTGCCCAGAATATAAGGTTTGTTTGGCACAACAATCAGCGGCCTTAAATTTGTCTGCTAACTGCTTGTAGTAAGGCATTACTATTTTCACGTCATGACCTAATTCTGCCAACGCCAAAGGCAAGGCTTTGCCTACATCTGCTAAGCCACCTGTTTTAACCAAGTCTTCTACTTCAGACACAACAAACAATATTTTCATTCGGACTGATTACCTTATTTTTTTAAAAACGGGCACTTTATTTAACACGGGCGCAATGATAAAGACTGAATTTAGTGGTTTGAGCAATTAGACCCACTGCACTGAACCGCGATTCAAGTAACTCAGAATAACGCAAAAATTTATTCGCCACCAATGTTAGTGATCCACCTTGAGCAAGGAATTGTTTAAGCTGGGCAATAAACCCTTCGGTAACAGAATAATCAGTCTGAATCCCGGTATGAAACGGTGGATTAGTATATACGGAAGAAAACTTACCCTGCACATCCATCAAACCGTTTGATGCGACAACCCGAATATCAAGATTATTCAGCTTGGCGCTTTCTTTCGAACAATATACAGCTAAGGCACTGACGTCGCTCATAACCACTTCACTTTCTGGACTTTTCAACCCAAGATAACAACCAATAGCACCTGCACCACAACCAAAATCTAATAAACGCCCCTTTTTTATATCGGGCAAATTATCTAATAACACAATGGTGCCTAGGTCTAGGGCACCATGATTAAAAACACCAGGTAGCGAACATATTTTGTATTCTAAACCACCAACAGAAATATCAACTTCACTGTGCCATGTGCTTAGCTCGAAGGGTTTTACAGGTTTATCGATTTGCGCACCAAATAATGCACAATGACGAGCAGAATCGACTTTATTCACTTGAGAGCTAATACTTTCAAGTATTTTAGCCGCACTTTTCACACCGCTTTTGTTTTCACCTACGAGTAACAGACTACCGTTTTTATTCAGGCAAGCGGCAACGTT
>JBNMPD010000195.1:0-5713 GCA_051276225.1 Flavobacteriales bacterium | reverse complement strand
TGTTTTGTACGTTTTTTTGTATTGGAATTTTGTTTGGTAACGTCAACTCTATGGCTATGCAGCCTCTGGGTGCAATGGCAGGTTTGGGCGCAGCAATTATCGGGTCCCTAAGTAGTATTATTTCAGTACCTACTGCCATTTTTATCGGTAGTTTTATTAATTCTACTATTACGCCTGTGGCACTCGGTTTTTTAGGATTTGGTAGCGTGTCGTTTGTATTATATTGGAATGCAAATAAACCTTAGTTTCACTTAACATGCGACTGAGTTGATAGCTTAGTTTTTATTCAAATTGTCATTGTTTACTTTTTAGCGCGCTGTGTAATTTGATTTATCAGTTTTTCGATATATACGCAGCACTTTTTTATGTACAACCAAAATCCTTATCCACTTACTAATCGAATATTTGTTTTGCAAGACCAATTTTAAAATAGCAACTTGTTTGCATGTTTCATTTTTGTTCTGTCACATATAATATTTTTCATACCCATTGACCAGCAAAACTTATAAATAATCATAAAGTCTTCTTCGCTTAGTCCTCCATCGCTGACTGACAAATGTGAGTCTTTATACATTTGTTCACCATGAGCTGCTAGATTAGCAATAGCAGAGTAAGGATCATTGTATTTCTTCACCTTTAGAGACTTGGCTATCTTGACTTCAAAGACCCAATCATCTGTCTGGTAATATATGTTATTGATTCATTCATTCATAGTCCAACCTTCAACACACTTTTGGATTGAACAACAGGGTTGTTGATGCGGTGTTTTAAGATCTGAAAAGGGGCTTCTGTTAATCATGCAGCAAGTTATAAGTGATGTTTGCAACGTGTTTAAAAATTAGGGAGGCTAATTTTCACTAAATTGAAATGTATGTATTTAGCAAAAAAGTTTTTCCATCACAAATATATATTAGTAAAATATTTATTTTGAATGTAAGTAAATTTAGGCTATTGGGTAATATTCCACCTCAGACACCTAAAAAATATCTTTAATGCGAATATAAAAAAGCCCAGCTAAATTGGCTGGGCAAAAGGGCTTTCAACAAGACATTACGTCAGAAATCGTTTCAAAAGATTGAATACAAATCGAATGTCAATTTAGTACTAATTAAATCCGCAGAGTTAAGCTGTCTCGACTATTGCTTTCATATCTGTCATGTAACCACGAAGCTTAGCGCCTATGGTCTCAACGCCGTGCTCTCTTATGGTTTTATTGATATCAACCAGTTTTTTATTATCAACACTGTTAGATACTGCGGTATAAGCTTTTCCGATAAGATCAGTGCCAATACTGGGCATCAGTTTCTCAGCCAATAAAGGAATAGCGGCATTAGCAAATAAGTAGTTACCGTATTCAGCTGTATCAGAAATAACAACGTTCATTTCATATAAACGCTTGCGAGCAATAGTGTTCGAAATCAACGGTGTTTCATGTAATGACTCGTAGTAAGCCGATTCGGGTAAAATTCCTGCTTCAACCATCACATCAAAAGCTAATTCAACACCTGATTTGATCATCGCCACTAAAAACACGCCGTGGTCGAAATATTCTTGTTCGTCAATGATACCTGTAAATACTGGTGCATTTTCAAAACCACTTTGGCCTGTTTCTTCACGCCATTTAAATAAGTTGGCATCGCCATTTGCCCAATCTTCCATCATAGTGCGTGAAAACTCACCACTGATGATGTCGTCTTGATGTTTGCCAAAAAGAGGTCTCAATAATTCAGTTAATTGCTCAGATAATTCAAAGGCTTTGACTTTAGCGGGGTTGGATAATCTGTCCATCATATTGGTGACACCACCAATTTTTAATGCTTCAGTGATAGTTTCTAAACCGTCTTGGATTAATTTACCTGCGTAGCCTGCATCGATACCATTAGCGATCATTTTTTCATAACCCAATACTGCGGCTACTTGTTGCATACCACATAAAATGGTTTGCTCGCCCATTAGATCAGATTTTACTTCAGCAACAAAAGAAGACTCGAGAACACCGGCACGGTCGCCGCCTGTAGCAGATGCCAATGCTTTAGCGATATCCCAACCTTGGCTCTGAGGGTCATTTTCAGGATGCACAGCAATAAGAGTGGGTACACCGAACCCACGTTTGTATTCTTCACGTACTTCAGTACCCGGACATTTAGGTGCACACATAACCACCGTAATATCAGAACGAATTTGCTGACCTTCTTCAACAATGTTAAAACCGTGCGAATAACCAAGCGTTGCGCCTTTTTGCATAAGCGGCATAACAGCTTCAACTACACTTGAGTGTTGCTTGTCAGGCGTCAGGTTATAAACTAAATCAGCCGTGGGGATAAGTTCTTTGTAAGTACCGACAACAAAGCCATTACCATCTGCGCGTTGGAAAGAGTCACGCTTTTCGTCAATGGCAGCCTGGCGCAATGCATAGGATATATTTAAGCCTGAATCACGCATGTTTAAGCCCTGGTTTAAACCTTGTGCACCACAACCCACAATGACAATTTTTTTGCCTTTAAGAAAATCACAACCAGTAGAAAATTCTGCTCGTTGCATGAAACGACAACGACCAATTTGGTCTAATTGCTGACGTAAAGATAAGGTGTTGAAATAATTTGCCATGTTTAAAATCCTATTTTTTGGTGCAAGTCAGTGATTTACCTGTGATGTCTAGATGATAGAGGTAAACTGATGTTGTTTAAAATGATATATTTGCAATATAATGTTGCATAATCTGCAATATTAGTGAAGTTAGGTCATTTAGATGGACATTCGAAGCTTAGAGTTGTTTCAACATTTAGCCAGCAGTCTACATTTTGCTAAAACAGCAGAATCGATGTTTGTTAGCCCTTCTACTTTGAGCCGCTCAATTCAGAGGCTTGAAGAAGAGTGTGCTACCACATTGTTTGTGCGAGATAATCGTAAGGTAAAACTAACTGCTGCGGGTTCAAAACTTTTGGGCTTTTCACAACAAATTTTGACTGAGTGGAAAAAAGTTAAATGGGATCTACAACAAGAACATCAGCAACTTCAGGGCGAATTAAGTCTGTTTTGTTCGGTTACGGCCAGTCAAAGTCATTTGCCGATACTACTAGATAATTTTAGGCACAAATATCCGCAAGTAGAAATTAAACTGAGTACTGGCGATCCCGCTTTGTCGGTCAGTAAAGTGATGCAACAAGAAGTGGATGCGGCTATTGCTATTCATACACCTGATTTTCCTGCAGAATTAGAATTCTTATCGCTAGGTGAAATACCGCTGTTACTTATTGCTCCCAAAGACACCTTGTTAAATCGATTAGAACAAGTGGACTGGTCGCAACACTCTTTCATTTTACCCGAGTCGGGTCCATCCAAACGTATTGTGCATCATTGGTTTGCTGAACAAGGCGTAAGACCGCGTATCTATGCCACCGTTGCTGGAAATGAAGCGATAGTCAGCATGGTGGCGTTAGGCTGTGGTTTAAGTATTGTGCCGCAGGTGGTGCTTGATTATTCCACCTTAGGCCAAAAAGTGAATCGTATCAGACTGGATGATATTGAGCCTTATCAACTGGGTTTGTGTTGTTTAAGAAAAAGGGCCGATGAACCGGCTATAAAAGCTTTGTTTAGCTGTTAATTGTTAGTTGTTAACTTTTTACTATCTTATCTCTCAACCATTGATTAGTTGTGCCAACATTCTATCAAAGGCTCGATAATTAAGAGCTTCAGCTAGATGTTGCCTACTAATATCTGGACAATGTGCTAAGTCAGCTATAGTGCGCGCGACTTTGAGGACTCGGTGATAGGTGCGCAAAGATAAACCTAGTTTTTCTACTGCTTGTTGTAAAAAGAGCTGCTCTGACTTTTCTAGTTTGCAATATTGGTCAACCTCTTTGCTACCAAGTTGTGCATTGGTTTTGCCACAACGATTTAACTGCAATTGGTGGGCTTGAATGACCCTGTTGCGAACGACTTGGCTACTTTCACCGCGACTTTTCACCTGTTCAGAAAAGTCATTACTGGGTAGTTTAGGTACATCGACTTGTAAATCGATACGATCTAAAAAAGGGCCAGAAATGCGGTTAAGATAACGCAAAATCTGTTCATTGCTGCTGCGTCCATCGTTTAAACTGCCAGTAGGGCTAGGATTCATCGCCGCTACTAATTGGAATCTAGCAGGAAATTGGGCTTGCCTTGCCGCTCTGGAGATACTGACAGAACCTGACTCTAAGGGCTCACGTAATACGTCTAACACTTTGCGGTCAAATTCTGGAAGTTCATCGAGAAAAAGTACTCCGTTGTGCGCTAATGAAATTTCACCTGGTCTAGGTATACTGCCACCTCCCACTAAAGCAACAGCCGAGCTGGTATGATGTGGATGGCGAAAAGCGCGTTGCTTCCAAGTGGCTGGGTCCACGGGTTTACCTACGATTGAATGAATAGCTGCTGATGCTAATGCTTCTTCATCAGTCATGGGAGGTAAAATAGTGATGAGGCGACTTGCCAACATAGTTTTACCTGTGCCAGGTGGCCCTGTAAATAGTAGGTTGTGTCCGCCTGACGCTGCTATCTCCAATGCTCGCTTTCCAGCCGCTTGACCAACAACGTCTTGTAAATCATTTTCATATGTCACTTGTTCTTCTGCGGAATGTGCTTGGTATAAGCCAAGTATGCGTTGCCCTGCGATGTGATGGAACACATCCAAAAGTTGATTGGCTGGTACAATGTTTGCGTGTTTAATTAACGAAGCTTCAGCCGCATTTTCGACCGGTAAAATGGCTACTCGTTTGGCTTGTGAGCAGGCATAAGTAAAAGGTAACGCACCTGTTATTGAACGTATCTCTCCCGATAAAGCCAATTCTCCCACTAATTCAATGCCTTCTAGCTGATTGCTGGTTAGTTGGTTACTTGCGGCGATAATACCTATGGCAATAGGTAAATCAAAACGCCCACCTTCTTTAGGTAAGTCTGCTGGGGCTAAGTTAACTGTGATACGTTTTGCAGGAAACTCAAAGCCAGAGTTGATTAATGCACTGCGCACCCTGTCTTTGGCCTCTCGCACAGAGGCTTCGGGTAATCCGACTAAGTTAAAACAAGGCAAACCATTGGACAGGTGCACTTCAACAGTAATAAGGGGAGCGTCGATGCCTACACTGGCTCTTGAATAAACAACGGCTAAAGACATAGCAACTCCATTTGCGAACAAGGTGAGTCTTAAGGCTAGCTAATCATTAAAAAATTGCGAGTTATTCATCCTTCACTGAATCATGTGGATTAAATATGGGAAGATGCCAGTGCCACTTCATCGCGCACAAGCGACAGGCCAAGGTGATGCAGAAGCCTATTATCATGCAACTTATGGTGCTCAAACCGAGTTGAAAGCCTAAAATATAACTGCCACCGCCAATAATACAGGCAGTGGCATAAAGTTCGCCTTTTAAAACCATTGGGATCTCTCGGCAAATTACGTCTCTGATTAATCCTCCAAATACAGCTGTCATAGTACCTAATGCAATGGCGATAAGAGGAAATGCGCCGTAAGTCAGCGCTTTTTGTAAACCCATGACATTAAAAAAGGCTAAACCAAATGCATCAGCAAAAAACAGATAGCGCAGCGGGAAAGTGTCTTTACTACGTAGCCACATAATGGTGGAAAAGGCTGCGAGGATGATCACATAAAAGAAGCTTGGATCTTGTACCCAAAAAACGGGCAAGTCCAAAATCATATCCCGCAAAGTACCCCCGC
>JBNMPD010000194.1:0-5746 GCA_051276225.1 Flavobacteriales bacterium | reverse complement strand
TGTATCAAGTTTAGTCAAACAATGTGCTCAAGCGCATCCAGGCGAAATTTTTGAGGCGCTAATAGCAAAAGGTTTATCACCTAAAGCGGGTAAATCGTCTCAGTTGAAACCCCTAGTACAAAATGCCCTAGATAGAATCCTTGAACCTCAAAAAGTGGGCACTTCCCGTGTTGATATGCGTAATTTAGGTGCCATTATATGTGTGCAAAAAGGGGTAGAACTTCTCCGCAGAATGCCACCTACTGAAGGTAGAAACGGATTTACTGTCTTGGGTGATGTGATTGCAGCTAAACTAGGTGAATGGATAAAATTTACGCCAGGCGAAGGCACTGTTATTAGTGATGACGATGAAAACTTATTAATTTCAGACATCTCTGGAATGCCTAAATTTAAAGACCAAAGAATGTGGGTTGACGATGTTTTAAGTTGTAAAGGTGTCAATGTAGGCAGTGGCAACATTGATTATGATGGTTCAGTCTTAGTAAATGGTGACGTAACTGAAAAAATGGTCATTGTTGCGTCTGGTGACGTCACAATAAATGGTTTTGTCGAGTCTGCAACTATTCAAGCAGGCGGAGACATCATTATTACTCAAGGTGCCATGGGCAAAGTGAATGATAATGGCACTGAATATAGCACCAGTTTAACCTCAAAAGGCAGTGTTCATGTACAGCATGGTCAAGGCTTAGATATTCGTTGTATAGGTGATGTTACTGTTGGCAAACAGCTAGCCTATAGCCGAATTGATTGCCGAGGGAAAGTGACCGTTGGAAATCTAGATAATCCTAATGGAAATATTTTTGCTTGTACTATCAAATGCCAAGGTAAAGTCATAGCAGGCACTTTAGGTGCTGTTTCTGGCAGTAATTTAAGCATTGATTTTAGTGACGGTTTTAATATTTTATTGGAACGTAAAGACACGCTCGATGAACTTTTAAAGCAAATCAAACAAAATAATACTAGGCACTCTAAACGTATCAGTGTAATCAACGATAAATATATTCCAAAAGATATGCAAGGACGAGTAAACGAGGCCAATCAATTGTTTCAAAACGAAATACAATTAGTTGAATGGCTCGAAAGTAAAGCCAAGGAAATGCACGACGCCAAAGAACAATACCAAACTAATATCCAACTCATCAGTAATAAAAGGGTATACCCAGGTGTAGTGGTTAAACTCAATAAACGAACCTGGAGAGCTGAAAGAGAGTTCGACAGGTCAAAAATTTGTTTTCAGGATCATCAGTGGCATTTTGAGCCACTGACGTAATTATCTGATCAGTTATATTTAGTTTTTTAACCTTGTTAACAGACTCGATGTGTCCCATCGCCCTCCCCCCATTTTCTGTACATCAGCATAAAACTGATCAACTAATGCGGTTAAGGGCAGTGTAGAGCCATTTCTTTTTGCTTCATTCAAAGCGATATCTAGGTCTTTACGCATCCAATCAACCGCAAACCCAAAATCGAACTTGCCTGCAAGCATCGTTTCAAATCGATTTTCCATTTGCCAAGATTGTGCTGCGCCCTTTGAAATAACGTCGATAACAGCATGGCAGTCTAACCCAGCATTTTCTCCAAAACTGATCGCTTCAGCTAGACCTTGAACTGTGCCGGCAATACAAATCTGATTCATCATTTTAGCCAGTTGCCCACTTCCCACTCCACCCAGTAATTGGCTAAATTTTGCATAACAACTTATAACAGGCTCAACAGCATTATAATGAATTAGATGGCCGCCTAACATTACCGTTAATTGACCACTTTCAGCACCGACTTGACCACCAGATACTGGCGCATCTAAAAACCCGACTCCTATCTCGGTACACAATTTTGCCATCTCACGCGCAACTTGTGCTGAAGCAGTAGTATGATCAACTATTATATCTCCAGTATTTACACCAGCCAAGATCCCATGATCGCCTAACATAACGGAACGCAGATCATCGTCGTTGCCCACACATAACAAAATGATGTTGGCTTGCTGTGAAGCTAGTTTAGGAGTCAATGCTATTTTTCCCGAAAACTCATTAACCCACGCTTCAGCTTTTTTGTTAGTGCGATTAAACACGGTGACGTCATAACCTGCTTTTTTACAATGTCCAGCCATGGGATATCCCATAACACCTAATCCAATAAACGCTATTTTTTGAACCAATTTACTTTCCTTAATCAAGGCTTACCTTAATTTAAAATTATTAACTTAAATAGTTGAAACACAGCTAGATGATGACAATATCTATTATTCTTATACACAAAGAGAATGATGATGCCAGATACCATATATCAGTATGATGCCATATTAAATAATGGCGAAAATATAAATTTTAAAGACTATCAGGGCAAAGTTTTATTGATAGTTAACACAGCCAGCAAATGTGGGTTTACGCCGCAATATGATGGTTTACAAAGTCTATATAAACAATTTCAATCGCAAGGTTTAGAAGTACTTGGTTTTCCATGTGATCAATTTGGTCACCAAGAGCCTGGTGCGGATCACGAAATCCAGGAATTTTGTAGCTTAAACTTCAATATCAATTTTCCTTTATTTAAGAAAATTGAAGTTAATGGCTCAAACGCTGCCCCGGTGTATCAATATTTAAAAGAAGCGGCACCTGGGGTGATGGGTAGCAAAACAGTTAAATGGAATTTCACTAAATTTTTAGTGAATAAACAAGGAAAAGTAACAAAACGTTATGCGTCCACCACTAAACCTGCTGAGATGATCCAAGATATTGAGACGTTATTAGCCGAATAATTCAATTCACCATTACGCATTTTTTTGGGCAATAATTAAAAAATATTTGCCCAACCATAAATATGGTTCCTTTGAGCCATATTGTATTTCTAACTGTTTTAACTGTTCATATTCGCTGGTTTGTTTCTCTGGCTGTTTCAAATAGTCATGAAAACAGCGTATTCCGGCTTGTTTTATGACCCCAACAGGTAATGTTTCAAGTTGAGATAAAATAACTTTAGGTTTTTGTGGGTTTTTAGGACTTAACCTGACAATATTTTTACTCATCATGCCTTGTTCAACATAGTCAAAATTTCCATATAACATGTTTCCAAACAACTGAGCATCATGGTTAAAAAAACTAAGTGATAGATACCCACCAGGTTTAACCAAATCCACTAGCTTGCGTATGACTTCGAAAGGATTTTGTAGCCACTCTAAAACGGCATGACAGACAACCAAATCATATTGTTTTTTATTACTTAAGGACATTATATCTATATTCTGAATATACAAATTAGGATGTTTACCTAACTTATTTTTTGCCAGAGACAATATTTCTGAAGATATATCAGATAATGTCACCTCGTGACCTAAATTAAGCATAACGTCGGTCATTACGCCGGTACCACCGCCTGCATCCAAAATCTGTAATGGCATGTCTTTTTGTAGTGGTATTCTAATATGAGGTAGGCAATCGTGTATGTGATGTACTATTAACTCATGACGTAATCGACCCTTTGTTGAGCCATAAATGTTTTTTTCGAATTTATCTGCAAATTTATCAAAATTTTGGTCTTGCTCATTATTTTCCATTTACCAGATATGCCTCAAGCTGGGTTATCGATGTCAATAAACACAGTCTCAATCCCTAATTCCTGTTGAATATACTCGCCTAACGCTTTTACACCATAACGCTCGGTTGCATGATGACCAGCGGCGTAAAAATGAATGTTCATTTCCCGTGCTGTATGCACAGTCTGTTCAGATACCTCACCGGTGATGTAAGCATCAATACCTTGTTCGGCTGCCATTTCGATGTAGCCTTGACCACCACCTGTGCACCAAGCAACCGTTTCAATTTTAGTTTTTTTCGCAGCCTCGTGTAACGGTTTTTTAGACAGCACATGACTTAACAAGCTAGTCAGCTCAGTCGGATAAATGCCACCATCAAACCTACCTTGCATCACCACGGACTGAGGATTATGTTGTTCTAACGGCGAGATATCTACAATTCCTAATAATTTAGCCAACTGAGCGTTATTGCCCAGCGTTGGGTGAATATCCAATGGTAAATGATAGGCATAAAGATTGACATCATGTTGCAATAACGAATGTAAGCGTTTTCTTTTCATGCCAGTTATACAAGGTGACTCACCTTTCCAGAAGTATCCGTGATGTACCAGAATAGCATCTGCATTAATTGAGACAGCGTGGTCAATTAATGCTTGAGAGGCAGTCACACCCGTCACTAACTTAGACACCTTACTTTTCCCCTCTACTTGCAAACCATTAGGGCAATAATCCTTAATCTGTTCTGGCTTTAATAACACATTAAGTGATTGTAATAATTGATTATTTGATACTGACATTGATCTCCTTAGTGATTTTTACACACGGCTAATTTAGGTAAATTAGACATTATAAATAAAAAAAGGTATAAGAGCAGCCCACGTTCTGAAAATAAACATATAAAAGGCATAGACCTGATTATGAGTAAATTGGATAAAAATCAAGTAATAGCGGCTTTTACTGAAGCTTATACTGCAGCACATAGTAAAACCCCCACAATCGAAGCCAAAGGTGGTTGGTATAGTGTTGATGGTGGCAAAAATATACGTCTGGCAGATTTGGATGCAATGATAGCTGAACTAGGTTCAACAACCCCAGTAAAAGAAGACAAGACGGCTGTTGATAAACCTAAAAAAGTCACGCAGAAAAAACCTGTTGCGGAGAAAATAGCAGCCAAAGTCGTTAAAGAGAAAGCCAAACAATCAGACTTTTCGGTCAAGGCTTTTTGGACTCAGAAAATTTTAGAACAAAGCAGCCTCTCTAAACTGCCCCGTTAAATATTAACCTAATAAAAAAGCCTCATGATATTCATCATGGGGCTTTTTTTTGAGTGATTTTTGAGACAAACGTCAGAAAAAACAAATTTAAACAAATATTCACTAGTGTCAGCAAATATTTGTATTATTCGAAATTACGTTCTCTTTTGGTTTCTATTGTGTCTATATAGCCATGCCAGGTTGCATATCCAATAAGTGGCATTAGAAAAATAAAACCAACAAACCATGTAGCGAAACCGATAAGTACTGACATTAATATGATAAATGCCCATAACATCATGGGGCCTTTGTTAGTCCATATCGCATTCATATTGGTTAATAAAGCGGTAGCTAAATCAACTTTTCTTTCCATCAATATGGGTTGGGTAAATGCAATTAGAAAAAATACCAGTAAAGTGAATATCGCGCCGACTACTGTACCAACCGCTAAAAATGGTAGAAGATTAATGAAATTTTCATCAAGATATGGAGGATATAGAGCATGAATTAATGAAGCTACGCGCAGCCAAAAGACCATTAATATCATAAGCAACACTCCTAAGCCCCATTCATTGACGGCATTGCGTTTTAGTGTTTTTACACAATGACGTAACGTTGGTTCGCGTTTTTTTGCTAGTTCCCAACTGACATCGTACATACATGCCGCTATAAATGGACCAATTAACATAAAACAAACCAGCGCAGGCATTATCACTAGGTGCCAACCTGTTAATTCAACTAATTCAATAATAAGCCAGGGTATGGCCGCAAATATCAGACCAAAAAAAAGTGTTATTCCAGGTTCCTGGCTTGCGTCTTTAATAGCCAGTGCCAACCACTTAAATGGGTCACCCATTGACAATTGCTTACAAGGGATAACTCGTGCAATGTCACTTTCGGAGATCGCATTCTGAGGTGTTATTTTGAAGTGATCTGACATGATTTTACTCCATAAAAATCG
>JBNMPD010000193.1:0-5749 GCA_051276225.1 Flavobacteriales bacterium | reverse complement strand
AGGCTTATCATCTTGATGGCAAATTAAAATTGTTGGGTTTCGCTCCGGTTATTTCAGATAGAAAGTAGTGTATCGTTCAATTGTGATAACGAAATTAGCTTGCGGTTGTCACTTTAAATGTGTTGTTGCTTGATGCTGGAATATCAAATAACAAAACAACTTTATATGCTAGTTGACATATAGACGTCTATACGGCAAATTGAGCATATGAAAAGAAAATTAATTAACACCACCAGCATGATGATTATTACCTACGATAGGGTGGTCGTTGGCTAGTGCATAAGTTTTACACATAAAAAGCCCGCTACCACCGCGGGCTTTTTTGTTATATGGATACTTAAAAATACGTGATAAACACGGTGCGTTGAAACAGTAGAGGAATTAAAATGAAGGTATTGAAATTTGGCGGGTCGTCTCTCGCTGATGCAGAACGTTACTTAAGAGTGAAAGATATTAGTATCGCATGCCACGCCGAAGTAGGTGCGGCTGTTGTGTTGTCTGCTCCAAAGGGCGTCACCAATGCCTTATCGCTGTTGTGTGATGAAGCAGCATCGGGTAAAGATTACGGTGAGCTATTTGCTAAATTAAATATGGTGTTGTTTGGTATTTTGGATGACTTGCAAAGCAACGTGCCTAACTTTTCTCAAGCCAAACTGGCCGAATTTATTCAACATACATTAAATGAACTTAATCAGCATTTAGAAGGCTTTGCATTGTTACGCTGCGCGCCTGAGCAGGTTGTCGCTAGAGTATTAAGTGTTGGCGAATATATCAGTGTCAATATTTTCAGCGAGATTTTAACCACTTTAGGCCATGCTAATTGTATTATTGATCCGGTTAAATATATTATCGCTGAAGGCGATTACTTAGACAGTATTGCCGACGTATCTGCTAGTAAAGCACGTTTTAGTGATGTAGATATTTCAGGTGAAAAAATCTTAATCATGCCTGGATTTGTCGCAGTTAACGCAGCCGGCGAAAAAGTGACACTAGGTCGTAATGGTTCAGATTACTCCGCTGCTATTTTAGCTGCTTGTATTGATGCTCAGTGCTGTGAGATTTGGACCGACGTAGACGGTGTTTATAATGCTGATCCAAATCAAGTAGAAGGTGCTGTATTGCTTGATAAGCTGACTTATCAAGAAGCGATGGAGTTATCTTATTTTGGCGCTAAAGTGTTACACCCTAAAACGATTGGACCTATTGCTCAACACCATATCCCATGTTTAATTCGCAACACCTTAAATCCAGCTGCGCCGGGTACGTTAATCAGTAACGAAGCCAGTACTAAATGGACCAGCGTAAAAGGTATTTCTCACTTAGATGATATGACTATGTTTAACGTGGCAGGCCCAGGCATGAAAGGCATGGTGGGCATGGCTAGCCGTGTTTTCGAAATTATGTCTAACGCGAACATCTCTATCAGTTTGATTACCCAGTCCTCGTCTGAGTACAGCATCAGTTTCTGTATTCATAGCAAAGATGCCAGTCGCGCACAGGATTTATTAGAAGATTCATTTGCATTAGAGTTAAGCAATCACTTGCTAGAGCCAATTGAAGTGCGACATGAGTTAGCTATTGTAACGTTAGTAGGTGACGGTATGCGCCATTCTAAAGGTTTAGCAGCCAAATTTTTCAGCTCCCTGGCACAAGCCAGAGTCAACAATGTGGCTATCGCTCAAGGTTCCTCTGAACGCTCCATTTCCACTGTAATAGAAGCTAGTAAAGCTAAAAAGGCGGTTAAAGTGGTACATCAGAATTTTTTCTCTAACTTACATGCCATCGACGCGTTTTTAGTGGGCTGCGGTAGTGTAGGCAAAGAACTCTTAGCCCAAATTGCTCGTCAACAAGTTGCTTTACTAGAAAGAAATATTAGTTTAAAAGTTTACGGTATCGCAAATAGCAAAACGTTATTACTGCAATCCAATGGTATAGACTTAAATG
The DNA here is from genome assembly GCA_051276225.1 of Flavobacteriales bacterium. Classification (GTDB taxonomy): domain Bacteria; phylum Pseudomonadota; class Gammaproteobacteria; order Enterobacterales; family Alteromonadaceae; genus Paraglaciecola. The sequence goes on along the minus strand of JBNMPD010000193.1, from coordinate 3,805 downwards.
CATCTTGGCAGCAAGACTTAGATCAAAGTGACAAACAATTATCTATTGAAAATTTGAAAAAATTTGTACATGAAAATAGTTTGGTTAACCCTGTTGTTATTGACTGTACAAGCAGTGCGTATATAGCTGAACAATATCCTCAGATGATGTTAGATGGCTTTCACGTTGTCACACCAAACAAAAAAGCGAATACTGCCAGTACTGAATTTTATCAGTTGTTAAGAGATACGGCTCAGAAGACCAATCGTCAATTTTTGTACGAAACGACAGTAGGCGCTGGGTTACCAGTTATAGATAATTTACAAAACTTATTTTATGCAGGTGATGAATTATTACGTTTTGAGGGCATTTTGTCTGGTTCTTTGTCGTTTGTGTTTGGTAAGTTAGATGAAGGTTTGAGTCTGTCTGCGGCGACCGAAATTGCCAAACAGAATGGTTTTACTGAGCCTGATCCTCGTGATGATTTGAGCGGAATGGATGTCGCTAGAAAACTCCTGATTATGGCCCGTGAATCGGGTCTCATCTTGGAATTATCTGACATCACCATAGAGCCCGTATTACCGCCATCTTTTGATGCCAGTGGCAGTATCGAAAATTTTATGACACGTCTGCCTGAACTAGACAGCTATTATGCAAAGAAAATCGCCAATGCCAAGGATGAAGGTAAAGTATTACGTTATGTAGGTTCAATTGAGCATGGTAAATGTGTCGTCAGTATCGAAGCGGTGAATGAATCACATCCACTGTATATGGTGAAAGAAGGCGAAAATGCCTTGGCCATTCACAGTCACTATTATCAACCTATTCCTTATGTTATTAGAGGTTATGGAGCTGGTGCCGCAGTGACAGCAGCCGGTGTATTCGCCGATGTCATGCGAACTATGCCATGGAAGCAGTCCATATAATGTCTCAAGTTAATTTAAAGCAGACTATTCTGCGAGCCTATGCACCGGCTTCTATTGGTAACGTTAGCTTAGGTTTTGACTTACTTGGCGCGGCTTTAAAACCGATAGACGGTAGTTTGTTAGGTGATGAAGTTGATATCGAAGTGGCAGAACAATTTAGCTTAGCGGTTAAAGGACGTTTTGCGGACAAATTACCAGCTGATCCAAACAGTAATATTGTCACTCGTTGTTACCAGCACTTTATTGCTTCGTTAGAAAAGCAGGGTCATGCAAAAAGTGCTATTCCTGCGCTTAAAATAACGCTGCATAAACATTTACCTATTGGTAGTGGCTTAGGTTCAAGCGCAAGCTCGATTGTGGCGGCTTTACATGGCCTAAACCAGTTTTTTACTGAGTACTTTGGCAACATCCCTTTCACCAAAAATGAATTATTGTTGGTTATGGGTGAACTTGAAGGGCAAATAAGCGGTAGTGTACATTACGATAATGTTGCACCTTGTTTTTTGGGTGGACTTACCTTAATTGCTGAACATAAAGACCAAATCGCATTACAACTGCCCATGTTTGAAAATTGGTACTGGGTATCATGTTATTCTGGCATTACTGTCTCTACTGCGGCTGCACGAGATATTCTGCCTAAGCAAGTGTCTATGCCAAATACGGTTCAATTTGGTCGGCAGCTAGCGGTGTTCACTGATGCGTTATACCGTAAGGATGAAAAACTCGCTGCAGCCATGATGTTAGATGTTATTGCTGAACCATACCGTAAAGCACTGTTGCCAAGATTTGATGAATCTCGTTTTTTTGCAGAACAACATGGCGCGTTGGCTTTCGGGATCTCTGGTTCCGGACCAACTGTATTTGCAGTCTGCGACAATATAAAAGATGCCAAAATAATTAATCAATGGCTAGCTGATAATTATATTCAAAATGACTCAGGTTTTAGTCATATTTGTCAGCTAGACTCGAGTGGTGCATCAGTAAGCCACTTTTGAAAGCAATAGCCTTCATAGGAGCTAGTACACAAGGTCAACATGCCATGTCACTAGTGCAACATTAAAGTATTAAAAAGGTAGTAAAGTGGAACTTGAAAATTTAAAAGACGCTTCTGAACAAGTTACGTTTGCAGAAGCAGTTAAAAAAGGTCTGGGCAAAAATCAAGGGTTGTTTTTCCCTAAAAAATTGCCCAAATTTGACGATATTGAATCAGTTCTGGCAATGCCTTTTGTTGAGCGTAGCGTAGAGATTTTAAGCACCTTAATTGGTGATGAGTTACCTCGCGACATGGTTGCAGGTATCGTTGAACGAGCTTTCTTGTTTGGTGCTCCCTTGGCTAAAGTCACAGACAATATCTATGCTTTAGAGCTCTTTCATGGTCCAACATTAGCATTTAAAGACTTTGGTGGCCGTTTTATGGCCCAGTGCTTAATTGAAATTTCCGATGGTCAGCCGATCACAATATTGACCGCTACCTCTGGTGATACCGGTGCTGCTGTTGCCCATGCTTTCCATGGTATCGAAAATATCAATGTGGTGATCTTGTATCCAAAGGGCAAAATCAGCCTGCTACAAGAAAAGTTATTCACCACACTGGGTGGCAATATCCATACTGTGGCAATTGATGACGATTTTGACGCTTGTCAGCAATTAGTAAAAAGTGCCTTTGACGATCCTGATGTTCGAGATGGATTGCATTTAAACTCTGCAAACTCTATTAATATTAGTCGTTTAGCCGCTCAGGTGTGTTACTACTTTGAAGCAGTGTCGCAGCTTACGCCAGCCGAGCGTGAAAACTTAGTCATTTCAGTACCCAGTGGCAACTTTGGCAATTTGACCGCGGGTTTGATTGCAAAGGTTATGGGTTTACCAGTCACACATTTTGTTGCCGCCACTAACTTAAACGATACTGTCCCGCGTTATTTAAAGACTGGCGAATGGGATCCTAAAGATACGGTTGCGACTTTATCTAATGCGATGGATGTGAGCCAGCCCAATAACTGGCCGCGTATTGAAGCCATGATCGAACAAGGCGATGTAGACAAGTCTGTTATCTCAGGCGCAACAGTAGACGAAGAGTACACTCAAGTAGCCATGCGTCAATTAGCCCAATTAGGTTATGTAAGTGAACCTCACGCTGCTATTGCTTACAAAGCTTTAGTCAGAAAAATGGAACAAGGTCAGACAGGTATTTTCTTAGGAACAGCTCACCCAGCTAAATTTCGAGAGACGGTAGAAAATGTGCTAGGGCAACCCATTAGTTTGCCGCAACCTCTTGCAGATTGCGCGGGTAAGGAAGGGTTGTCAGTTGAAATACCTTGTGACTATCAGGCGTTAAAAGCACATTTGTTTAGTTTATTGGGCTAATTATACTTCATGAGTACTTGGGCAGACATTTTAGGTCAAGAAAAAAAGCAGCCTTACTTTCAACAAATTATGCAATTTGTTGAAAGTGAAAGGGCCGCTGGAAAGACAATTTACCCACCCAAACAAGATGTGTTTCGTGCTTTTACCCTAACGAAACTGGATAAAGTTAAAGTGGTGATCTTAGGTCAAGATCCTTATCATGGCCCCAATCAAGCTCATGGCTTATGTTTTTCGGTATTACCCAGTATTAAAACACCCCCTTCATTGGCTAACATGTATAAAGAATTAGCGACCGATATTTCAGAGTTTGTTATTCCGCAGCATGGTTTTTTAGAAAGTTGGGCCGAGCAGGGGGTGATGTTACTGAATACCGTTCTCACGGTAGAACAATCAAAAGCTCACTCTCATGCAAAGATAGGTTGGGAACAATTTACTGATACCGTTATTCAAGAATTAAGTAATCATTGTGATGGACTCGTGTTTTTGCTCTGGGGTAGTCACGCTCAAAAGAAAGGCCTAGTGATAAATAAACAAAA
>JBNMPD010000192.1:0-5773 GCA_051276225.1 Flavobacteriales bacterium | reverse complement strand
CAAGTAATAGCTGCAGCTTTAAAACCAATAATGTTGTATGTATGTTTGTTGTGTAGATGTGGGATAGCGTTTATCCTTCCGACATACTGCCATGATGTAAAGTTTGTTAACCCGTTGGCATCGAATACTTAAACTCCATACCTACAAAAGTAACCTAGGGAAAAAATAATGAAAATATTGAATACCACAACTTCACTGGCCTGTTTTTTACTAGTCACATCTTGTGCTACTTATGACCCTTACACTGGTAAGCAAGAAACAAGTAATACTGGTAAAGGTGCTGGAATTGGCGCTGGCGTTGCTGCTGTTGTCGCCTACCTGGCCAACAAAGACAAAGATGCGGGTAAACGCAATGAAAGAATACTAAAAGCGGCGGCAGGTGGAGCGGCAATTGGGGGTGGCATTGGCTATTATATGGACGTGCAAGAAGCTAAACTAAGAAAACAATTGCGTGGTTCTGGTGTGAGTGTTGAACGTGACGGCGATAATATTAATCTCATCATGCCTAGCAACATTACCTTTGCTTCAGGTAATGCTGATATAGCCCAGAATTTTCTTTCTGTTTTAGACTCTGTAAACTTAGTGTTGAAGGAGTTTGATAAAACCCTTGTAGTAGTTAGCGGGCACACAGACAGCAGCGGGTCTTACGCCTTAAATCAAAATTTATCGGAAAAGCGTGCTCAATCGGTTGCTAATAATCTAAGCAACAGCGGCGTTATAAGCGACAGATTAGAAATCATTGGTTTTGGTGAAACTCAACCCATTGCAAGCAACGATACTGAAAAAGGTAAAATGCAAAATAGAAGGGTTGAAATTTCGCTGTTCCCTATTACTCAGCCTTAATCAACCTTGAGCTTAGAACAGCCCTGAGCCCATAAAAAGTAGAACAATCCCCAATATAGACATTGGGAATTGTTCTAATTTTTATGTCTAAGCGCCTTCTTTAAGCATGAAACCTGCCGCTGAAGGACCTCTACCTTTTGCTCTTTTTTGTACTTCCCAAAATTTATTAAGACTTCAAAACGCTATAAAGTTACAAAGTTACAAAGTTACAAAGTTACAAAATTACAAAAGCACATCATGCAGTGGGATGTTCCATCATCTATTATTCAGGCTCCCTAGCCAAGTTTTGAAGACACAATAAAGCTTGCTTTGCCTTAGCAGTCGGCACAAATATATGATCGTGGTAATAAGCCGCAACCACGTTTGCACTGATCCCATCATTCGCCAAAGCACAAGATACAGCAGCGGTTAACCCGACTGCCTCGAGGCTAGAATGTACATTTAACGTAATACACTGAAATACACTGTGATAATAAATGCCTAGAGCATCGGCTTTAGTTTTTAACGCGATCACTGTCAGCCCTTCTATTTCGTAAAACGTACCTAGCGGCTCCAATTCATCGATAGAAACTAAGCTATCTTTATCCATTATGGCAAAAATATATTCCTGATCGTTCAAAACTGGATGCATTGAAGCAATCAATTTAGTTAAATCTATTTCACCCGACACATTTTCCTCACACTTTTCTCTTATATCATTGTTCTTGGTTCATAACTCGAAGTGCATAGCTCGAAGCTAAAAAATCATATACCCACCTGTTTAGATATAGTGACAATATATTGTTCAAGTTTTTGCACCCATTCCTGTTTTTTATTAACGACCAACTGCACAATCAATGGTTTGATGGGTGAAATTAATCCATCACAAGTTAAATTTTCTTCCGGCACAGGCTCGGATACTGCAACATTAGCACTTGATTCAAAAAGATTTATGACAGGTGTAATATCCAGTCTATCCTGAATAAGTAACTCATATGAGCAGATAAGTGTGATTTTGACCTGTCCGCAATCACCTCTTTAGTAGGCACTGTCAAGCTTAAGTCATTATTTGTAATAGAAAATAATGCTCCACCCATTTTATTGGGCCAAATGTATATCGATTAACGTCACTATACTCAAAATCATTAGAATTGTTCGGCGGCGAAAAATGAATGAGACCCATAAGCCTAGTTCACTGAATGATTGGGGCGAATAAATACAGCCAGCAACAGAAAAAATAATATGCAAGTTTTCATTTTTATGTCTATATTTTTTATTAGTTACTCAGTTTAATGATCTTAATAAACAAACACTTCGTTCAAAAAACCATCGAGCAAAGGAGTATTGAATGAAATTATACATTGAATCTATAGAAGGTGGCACCTACTTGGCGTCGGTAGGTGAAAAAGAAAAACAAGACATCCTTCGAGATAGTAATAATGAACCCATGTCTTTTGACTGTCTTAACGAGATAAAAGCGCATCTTCACCACAAACGCTTTGACGAGGTATGGTTGAAACAAAGCACACCTTACGATGAAATGTGTGGATTAGATGACAAACGTGAAAAGCTAGAAATGTTGATTGAATGGAATCAAAAGTAGAAAACATAATGGGCAGCGGCTAAAATTTTAACCTCAGCCCATGTTCAATACTAGTCTATATTATCTATCTAAATTCATTACCTTAGTCCACGCCTTAACAAAATCATCTACAAATTTTTGTTTGGAGTTATCATAAGCATATACTTCAGCTACTGCTCGTAATTCTGAGCTAGAACCAAATATCAAATCAACAGATGTGGCTGTCCATTTTGCTTGACCCGTTTTACGGTCTACACCTTCGTAAACACCATCAGTTTCAGATTTCTTCCAGACGGTTGACATATCGAGCAAATTAACAAAAAAGTCATTGCTCAATGTACCAGGTTGGTCTGTCAATACTCCATGTTTAACTTGGCTATGGTTAGCGTTCAAGGCTCGTAATCCACCCACTAACACTGTCATTTCTGGTACAGTTAATTGCAACTGGTCAGCTTTATCAACTAACATTTCTGTAGGCGATTTATAGCTAGTTGAAGAGTTAAAGTAGTTGCGAAAACCATCTGAACGTAGTTCAAGCAAACTAAATGAGTTCACATCAGTTTGTGCTTGGGTCGCATCACCTCTACCTAGTATAAAAGGAATAGTTATATCAAAACCTGCGTCTTTTGCTGCTTTCTCAATAGCAGCCGCACCACCCAATACAATCAAATCAGCCAATGACACTTTGTCACTATTAAAAAGACCACTTGAGGCATCATCTTGAATGTTTTTTAAGACTTTCAATACTTTTGCTACTTCAACAGGATTGTTAACATCCCAATCTTTTTGAGGGGCAAGAGCGATCCTCGCTCCATTTGCACCACCGCGCATATCTGTGTCACGATAACTTGCGGCAGAAGCCCATGCCACGCGAACTAATTCTGCAGTGGTAAGACCTGAGTCCAGAATCTGGGCTTTAAGCTCTTTCACCACTTCAGAATCAATAGTAGATTGACTATCTTGTGAAATAGGATCTTGCCAAATATGTATCTCTTTTGGTACGTCTTTACCAAGGAAGTTACGTGGTGGCCCCATATCTCTGTGAGTTAATTTGTACCACGCTTTTGCAAAAGCTAAACGATATTCTTCAGGATCAGCCAAGAAACGCTCAGCAATTTTTTTATACTTTGGGTCAAACTTCAACGCTAAATCAGCAGTGGTCATCACGGGTGCATTAAATTTACCTTTAATATGTGCATCAGGAACAACGTTCTGCATAGATTCATCAGTGGGTATCCACTGAATAGCACCCGCAGGGCTTCGAGTTTGCTTCCATTCAAAGTTCAACAAGTTACTCAAGTACAAAGATGTCCAACGTGTAGGCGCTTGAGTCCATGCACCTTCCAGTCCACTGGTGGTAGTATCTTCAGAGTGGCCTTTGCCACACTTGTTTTTCCAACCTAAGCCTTGTTCATCAACGCCTGCAGCGGCTGGCTCTGGCCCCAAACATTCAGCAGGTTTACGTGCACCGTGCATTTTACCAAATGTATGACCACCAGCTATAAGTGCCAGTGTTTCTTCATCACTCATGGCCATACGTGCAAAGGCAACACGGATATTGTTAGCAGAGCCAATTGGGTCAGGTATGCCTTTAGGGCCTTCTGGGTTTACATATATTAAACCCATGTGTGTGGCGCCAAGTGGACGTTGCAACTTACCGTCTCGGTCTTCGCGGTCACTGGCTAGCATTTCTATTTCTGGACCCCAATAAACCAAATCTGGTTCCCAGTCATCGGCTCGGCCACCAGCAAAACCATAGGTTTCAAATCCCATGTTTTCGAGGGCAACATTACCTGCAAGTACCATTAAATCAGACCAAGAGAGAGCCTCTCCATATTTTTGCTTGATGGGCCATAAAAGGCGCCTTGCTTTGTCTAGGTTACCGTTATCTGGCCAGCTGTTCAGTGGTTCAAATCGTTGCTGACCTCCACCTGCACCACCACGACCATCTAAAGTTCGATAAGTACCTGCACTATGCCAAGTCATACGAATAAAAAATGGCCCATAGTTACCAAAATCAGAAGGCCACCAGTCTTGTGACGTGGTCAGTAATGTATCGATATCTTTTTTTGCTGCGTCTAAATCAAGTTGACTAAATGCATCGGCATAATCGAAATCAGCGCCATAAGGATTAGATTTAGCATCTTGATTTCTAAGGGCGGATAAATCGAGTAAATCTGGCCACCAAAATTGATTTGATTTTGGTTGTCCTTCTTTAATAGTACCTTTGCCCACGGCGCCTTTGGGTTTAGTCATTTCGGCAGATTCAGCAAAAACAGCACCAGACATGATTGCCACACTCACAAACCCAACCATAGTTAATTTTAAAATTATTTGTTTTTTCATTATTTTTATTTTCCCATACTTAACTGTTTCGATGATCTATATCAACAACGATTCAATTAATTATCACACTAAAAGTGAAGTCAATTTCTATACAAAATGAAATTATACTTGCACGGATCATCGCCCAAACACATCTTAAAGCACTTATCAAAAAATACATTAAGGCAAACGTTGGGTAGAGTTTATGTAAGAAAATGTAAAATGTGTTTTAAATAAAAACGATTTAGTTAATCGTAAAATCCAGATTGGAGGATGAGACATAAAATATTGAGGCAAAAACGTTCAATCCACAGATAACGTTTCTATCGTCCTGATACAAAACTGTTTAGCTCCAGTAAAATGGATCCAAACACTATTTTATGTAAAAACTTAGAACTCGTCTTAGCATCAATCACTGCCTATTAAGAAATACTTAAATCAGCTTTATGACATGATTTCCAGAGCTGTTCCCGAAGTTGTAAATCACTCGATGCTTGTATTAAAAGCTTTAGTATTCAGAACAAACAATAAACCAATGTGTATGAGCAAGAAATTTTATCAAGTCATATATGTTGGTTGGTTGGTTGGTTGGTTGGTTGGTTGGTTGGTTGATTGATTGATTGATTGATTGATTGATTGGTTGGTTGGTTGGTTGGTTGGTTGATTGGTTGATTGGTTGGTTGATTGGTTGATTGATTGATTGGTTGATTGGTTGATTGGTTGATTGGTTGATAATTATTATTTCGAATAGAGAGCATAGATTACTAAAGATTTACAAAATTATTAGTCGCGAATACAAGCACAATATAATATTTCCAGACACCTTATCATAAGAATTCAGAACTACTTCTTAAGGACGCTTTCAATATACAAGCTGTAAAAGTGACGTAATATGCAAATAATAGCTATCTAATTACATACAAAAGTATGAAAAAAAATACTACTAATAATTGTCTTAAAATTCAATAGCCTAGCTTAAAAACTCATAAAAAAGCCTACAAAACTTATGTCATTCTTATATCATTGATGTTCAATATAAAGTCT
>JBNMPD010000191.1:0-5822 GCA_051276225.1 Flavobacteriales bacterium | reverse complement strand
TTATCAGCACCAGTTTTTCTACATTTCTATACTAGTAATGATGTCTTGAGGGTGCTGACATATCTATGTTTATCAATCACCCTTCTATTATCATATTGCGTGCGACTACCTTAATTTTTACTTTAGCTGTTACATCGAAATAAAGGTATTTTCTGGTTATCAGACAGCTGTTAGGTGGAACCGAGAAATACAAATTAACCCAACTCAAGTCAGTAAAACACTTGTTTAAGGCAACGGCAAATATCGCTTTATTAGTTGCGCTATTTGCTATGTTTATCGATGTTATTGGTTTGATTTACAAAAAATGCGAGTACCCATTAGCTCAAGCTTTAACGGTATCTGTACTGACTTTTTTTATGCGGTGATTTAAAAAACAATATGTTATGAGACAAGGTCAAAGATCCAGTTTGAAATTCTCAAACTGGTCTATTAATTTTATTATCGGAACTAAGGCGCTTTTGTAAAGCGCTTTTCTCCTGCAATCCACGTTTCAAGTATTTGGGTTTTCCAAATATTTTGTGGTGATATGCTAAAAACATCTTGGTCTATCAAAATAAAGTCAGCCCATTTTCCTTCGGTTAAACCGCCTAATATTTTTTCTTGGTGAGCGGCGTAAGCTGCATCCAAAGTGAAACCGCGGAAGGCTTGTTTGACTGTCACCGCTTCGTTAGGTATCCAGCCTTTGTTGGGTGAGTTATTGCGGTCTTGTCTTGTCACTGCAGCGTGTAAGCCAAAAAATGGGTTGGCGAGTTCTACTGGAAAGTCAGAACCAAAAGCCACTGGTGAGCCTTGATTTAAGAACGTTTGCCATGCATAAGCCCCTTTCAACCTGTCAGCACCTACCCTATCTTCAGCCATATTCATATCACTGGTAGCATGAGTAGGCTGCATAGCAGGGATAATATTTAAGGTTTTAAAACGGGGAATATCATGCACATTTACGACTTGAGCATGTTCAACACGGTTGCGTAATGACTCACCATCAGTTCGACTGAAACTGTCGGCAAACTGATCCAAGGCTAAACGGTTGGCTCTATCACCTATGGCATGAAAATTAAGTTGGAATCCCTTACCCAACACCAAATCAAATAGTGGCTTTAAGTCTTGCTCACGGGTCACCAGTAAACCTTTATTATCTGAAGCATCAGAATACGGCTGCAATAAGGCAGCGCCTCGACTACCCAAAGCACCGTCACCGTATGCTTTGACACTTCTGATAGATAACCAGTCATATTGGTCTTGCACATGGCCTTCTTCTAATAGTGGCATCAAATCGGCTGAAGTTGCCGCAATCATAGGATAGATACGCACTGGTAGTGAGTGTTCAGCTACACGTTTTTTGTAATAGTTGTATACCTCTTTACCGATACCAGCATCATGTACACTGGTTATGCCCTCAGAAAGCAAATGTTCACCCGCAGCATTTAATTGTGCAGTTAAAGTAGCTTCAGAAGTTTTAGGCAAGTGTTTAAGTATCAAACTCTCGGCATTATCAATTAAGACTCCTGTGGGATTACCTTGTTTATCACGCACAATTTTCCCACCCGGCGGGTCAAGCGTGTCTTTGGTGATACCTGCTATCTCAAGAGCCTTCGTATTAACCCAACTGGCATGGCCATCCACACGTGACAACATCACAGGTTTATTATTGACATATTCATCTAACAAACTAGCAGTGGGATAAGCCTTACCCGGCCAAAGCACTTGATTCCATCCGCTCCCTATTATCCAAGCTAACTCTTGTTGTGTTTTGGCATAAGCCTGCACCATTTTTGAGGCATCTAGAGCTGATTTGCTTTTACGCAAATCAACTTGTAATAAGGTTTCACCAAGCCCCATCACATGCCCGTGGGCATCTATTAGCCCGGGTAACAACACTTTATTTTGACCATCAATAAAGGTTGCATCGGGATACTTTTGGCGAAGCTCTTGTGCACCAATAGCCATAACTTTCCCGGCATCAAACACCATATTTGTAAAGCGAATAAGTTCCCCAGCATTATTGAGGGTATAACCTTTCACATTGCCAATATGACTAGGTGCAGCCAGTACCGAGGTGCTGACAAAAAACAAACACACAATAAATATTATCTTCACAAATACTCCCGTATAAACGTTTCACTTAATTTGCACTAGATTTTTAGTTGGTGCAAGACTTGCAGCTTGCACAATGATGATCAATCCTTAACCTGCTGTAATTTAACATGGATATGTAAAACATATTTTATGGTAACCGAGTCAATCTTCGAGGCTTGCTTTGCTTACTAACAGATTCTTAAAAAAGCTGATCCTATTTAACTAGAGCCTTTTTAGCTAGAGCTTTATTACCAAACGTTATTTAATAACAATCTATTCCAGCGGTAACCAAGCTGAAAAACAGCAATAACGGTTTAATATTTTATTTGTTTATTGACTAAAGCGGCTTAATTTATATCTTTTTTAGTTCGTATCGTTGGCGCAACTGATTAAGTGAACCGCCACTATTTTCAATATTTGGTAGAATTTCTCTGCAATTGTTTAAGTGAATAAAGGAGATGTTTTATTGGTTTGTAGACTTAACGGGTCCGTCCCGTCACGTAGAGCGCCCTTCAGAATACACAATACTGTATTAGCTTGAGTCAATAGTCTTTCTTGGGTAATATTGATGGCTAGCATTATCGCTAATAAGCTTAAAATCATGCTTACTGAATGGGTCCACAATTTATTATTTGCTTCCCAGACATCTTGATAAATACTATCTATTCCAACAATAAATCATATTTTAATATTTTAATATTTTAAATCAATAAACTAGGTATGTGCTGCAGATGATCATGTTGCCATATTTGAAGCATTTTTTGTTGATCGATATTACCGCCAGACAACATCACTAACACTTTTTGTTCACGGCTGTGTAATTTAAGCCACTCAACTACTGCGCCCATGCTCATGGCACAAGTGGGCTCAACATGGATCTTAAGTAAGTGATGTAACCACTGAGTCCAATAGGCAATTTTTGTCTCATCCACTTCATAAAAACCGTCTAGGGCCTGCAGATGCGGAAACGTTTTTTCGCCAACTTGTAATGTTGCAGCACCATCTGCCAAAGTATTAGGCTGTTCTGATAAAGTTTGAATAACGCCAGTGCGCAGTGATTGTGCGGCATCATTTGCAACTAAAGGTTCAGCTCCCACTACATTTGCATTTGGGTATAAAGCTCTAGTGCTTATCAGTGAGCCAGAGACCAATCCGCCGCCACCAACTGGGGCAAACACACTACTTACCTCGCCTGTTTGCTCAAGTGCTTCAAGAGTAGCAGTTCCTTGACCGGCGATAATATCGTTATGGTTAAAAGGCGGCATCCATAAAACGCCATCTTTTTTCGCAGCCTCTGCCACTTTTTCATCTGCTTCTTTTCGGGTCGCACTTAAATCAAGGTTTGCACCATAGTATAAAGTGGCTGCAGCTTTTACCTTAGAGACATTATGCGCACTAAAAATGGTAGCGCTGACACCTAAAATTTTAGCCGCATAAGCCACAGCTTGTGCATGATTACCGGAACTGCTGGCTACTACGTGAGTGCCAAGACGACCATCTTCCTTAGCTTTAAGCAGCATGTTCAATGCTCCGCGAATTTTAAATGCGCCAGTTTTTTGAAAACATTCTGCCTTAAACATTATTTTATGCCCTAACCAGCTATTTAATAACTGAGATTCAAGCACTGGCGTTTTATTAATAAAAGGGCTAATACGTTTTTTAGCAGATTGCACGTCAGCAAAGGTTACACTAGACATATATTTATTATCACCATCATCAAGATATATAAGCACAATGGATGTTAGCTTGTAGTTGCTATTTTCGCATCAACAATTATGCTAATTGCTGGCTAAATTTTTGCAGGAATACAAAATGGGATTGCTTGATGCACTACTCGGCAACGCGTCTGAAGTTGATATCAGTGAAGTAGCAGAAGAACTGGCGCCAATTATCGGGGATACTGAGAGTATTCAACAGGTATTTAAAGTTGTGCGTGATATGTATGTATTCACTAACAAACGCCTAATCCTAATTGACAAACAAGGTATGACTGGCCGTAAAGTTGATTACCATTCCATCCCCTACCGCGCTATTACCCAATTTAAAATCGAAACCGCTGGTCATTTTGATTTAGATGCAGAACTTAAAATCTGGATATCTGGGCAAGAGACCCCAATCGAAAAAGAACTTAATAAAGACACGGTGGTAGGCATTCAAAAAACCTTAGCGACTTATATGTTTGCTTAATTCCGCTTCTAGCTGCGAGTTAAAGCAAAAAACGTGAATTGTTCCTTGTGAATTACTATCTTTGGTGACAATTTTTTAAACTTCACTCAACTTATGTTTTTTATTTTTGTTCTAAGTTCTAAGTTCTAAGTTTGATGTTCGAAGCTAAAACGCCTCACGAATAGCAAAATATTTACTCAAGGTTTGATGATCTTATTCGTTCTATTTTTCCTACTAGTCTTTGTTCTTATCATTAGGATAAGATGCAATATAAATTTATAGGCACCCCCTTTAACCAAATTGTAGGTTTTCACCTACAGGCAAAACTACAGGTAATTCATGTTAAAAACGGCTTTGGTTTTAGGTGCTACAGGTTTAGTTGGCAAGGCTCTGGTCGAGCAACTTTGCCGTGATCGTCGTTATCAAACAGTTACTTGTTTGGTGCGAAAACCACTATCAAAAGATTTTTTCACTGTTAATGCAGCTAATGCCGCAAAATTGCAGCCCATAGTGGTTGATTTTGAAAAATTACAAGATTACCAGGGCTACTTTGGTGCCCAGCATATTTATGTTTGTTTAGGTACAACAATTAAAAAAGCGGGCAACAAAAGCGCATTCCGAAAAGTAGACTTTGAGTATGTGCATATCGCTGCTCAGCTTGCCAGAGCCCAACGAGCCATGAGTTTTGTTTGGATTTCTTCTGTAGGCGCCAATGCCAAAAGTAATAATTTTTACTTACGAGTAAAAGGTGAATTAGAGAACGCTATTATTAATATGTCGGGATTGGATAATGCTTGTGCTGTCAGGCCCTCGTTATTGTTAGGTAAACGAGAGGAGATACGCCCAACCGAGAAACTGGCTAGCATGTTAAGTCCATGGTTGTCTCCACTGCTGCTAGGTGGGTTAAACAAGTACAAACCGGTTCAAGTCACTGATGTGGCAGCTCAGATGATCCGTTTACAAGTGTTCTGAAGTGGGCTTTAAATTTAAACAATTCACTATTGAACACGATGATTGTGCCATGAAAGTGGGTACTGATAGCATTATGTTAGGTAGTTGGGTACAACCTAAAAACGCTCAGCGTATATTAGATATAGGCACTGGCAGTGGTTTATTAGGCATTATGTTGGCCCAAAAAGCACAAGATACTTGTACAATAGACGGACTAGATATTGACGCAGCCGCTATTTCGCAAGCTAAAAGCAATGCAAAAAATTGCCTCTGGGCACAGCGACTGACTTTTTATCATACTAGCCTACAACAATTCGTCTGTGGCATCAGTTATGACTTGATTGTCTGTAACCCTCCATATTTTTCTATCAATATTAGCGCGAATAAAACGGGTGCTGCAAAAAGTAGACTCAATGCGCGGCAAACCATTGAGTTAGAGCATCCAACACTTTTACAGGCTGTTAAAAAACATTTATCTGCTAGTGGTCGATTTTGTTGTGTGTTGCCAGTAGACGTGGCAAAGATATTCATAGTGTATGCTGAATCAACAGGCATGTATTGTACCCGGGAACTTCAGGTGCAATCAAAACACGACACTCATGTGACACGTCTTTTATTAGAGTTTAGCC
>JBNMPD010000190.1:0-5830 GCA_051276225.1 Flavobacteriales bacterium | reverse complement strand
TTATATGGCAGTTTTGCATGGTTGAAGCGTGCAATTACAGAATGTGTACAAAATAGTATCGAACATAGTCATTGTGGCAGTGAGATCCATCTAGAACTTAGACAAAACAGTCATTTTGCACATATTAATATTCGTGATTTTGGACGAGGTATTTCGCCAAAAGTAAAAGATACATTATTTGAACCTTTCTTTGGCGGCGGTGATAAAGATGTACTTAGCAATCAAGGTCTAGGTATTGGTTTAAGTTTAGCTAAAACCATTATAAAAAATCATGGCGGAAATATAAAAAGTATCGAAATTAAAGATGGTGTTGAATTTCATATTGAATTGCCTACAGGCGGAGAAAAATCATCGAGTAATGATTTAGACATACGTCAATCACAATTATATGCGCGCGATATGGCTTTACTTATGAATAAGGTGGCAATTAATAAGCTTTAAGTGATGTGCAACTATCCTAAAAAAGTGTTCATCCCATAAAAATAGAGGCTTGGATTCAACAGGGACTGTATATAAAAAGAGTCATAAAATTTTTAATAATTACCTTTGCTTCTCAAATATCCAAAGCTAAAAAAGTGTTTAAATTAGGCACAGTAACTCAACTATCGGCTTCAAGTTTGACTAACGTGGGCGCCATTAGCTAAGTTATTATCTAAAAAAAACAGGTGAAAATATTTGCCTTGCATCAGTACCTAATATCCCAGAATTTGAAAAACGAGTAGTAGCGGGTATGTTTGCCATTATTGACTCTTGAATCCATACAACTTTCGATATTTATTAAATCTATAGCCTAGGGAGCTAATGCAAGGCAAACTCACTCAAGGCATCATTGTTGTTGCTAGAGATAGTAAAATATCAAGCTTGTACATGTTGAATAATGTAGAAATTGAGTTCCCAGCTCTAGCCGTATTTACAACAACGGTGTTACCACAAGCTAATTTAACACTTCGCAATATAACTTTCTCACCAAACACCTTATATTATTACAAGAGGCTGCTGTGAAAATGTTTTAAGTTGCAACCGCTTTGTAAATCCCACTTAAAGGAAATGATGAGTTAATAGATGCATCAAAAGCTTTTAATCTGATGTTGGATAAAACTCAAAAAGTGACTTATGCATTAAAAGCTAACTATGCACCTATGGATGCCATAATGAATACTGTGTCTGATGGTATTTTATGATTGACTTAGATGGCAAGGTTTACTTGATGAATCGAGCTGCATATGATTTTTTTGGCTATGATGAAAAAGTGACGAATGGCCAGAACTTATGTCATTGCATACACGAACTGCATATTTTTTATAAGAAGTCATCGCATGACGAATAGGTACAACTTTTTGATTGTACGGCTCGTGATTTTAAGCTGTGGGGTCATAACTTGCTGGGTCAGGTTAGGTTAAATGGTAATTTCATACTTCAGTCTGCACAGTAAGTTAAGTGGCTGCAGCGCGGGATGATGTGCCCGCTAGGGTATGCTTTAAGTTTTTTAATGATTACCTATGCCCCTAACAAATATCTACTCAAATTTTGCCCTGGCTGTATAACACGTTGTTTACCACCCTCAAATACCACTCCATGCAACTTCCCTTTCAATAAAAGTGAATCACCTTGTAACAACAAAGCTGTACCCTCACGTATACCAATTACCGGCATATTGGGATTCAACATACAAAACTCCTCAATACGCTGCGCGCGCGTCTCGCCATTATGGCCCGGTGCTTGGTAGTCGGTATAGTGTGGGTTGAGTTGAACAGGTATAAAGTTAAGTGCATCAAAACTGGGTGGTTGTATTATGGGCATGTCGTTAGTGGTGCGGATGCTATTTCCGCAGATGTTTGAGCCTGCACTCCATCCTATATAAGGTATGCCTTTTTTGACTTGGCTTTTTAATGTGCTGATCAAGTCTTGACAATATAACTCGTTGAGTAAATTGAAGGTGTTACCGCCTCCTACTAATATGGCTTGGGCGTTTTCTAATGCTTGACTGGCCTGTGAAAATTGATGAATACCTTTAACTTTGAAGCCGGGTAGGGCATGTTGTACTTTTGTTGTGTAATCGTCCCAACTGACTGATACAGCAGCAAACGGAATAAAGAGTAGCTCTTTTATGTTGGGTAAATGTTGATTAAGCATGGGGATAGCATGCTCTAGATAATCTTCATTGGCCACTTTAGAACTGCTTAGCATAAGTACATTCATTTTAAATTAATCCGTTTTACCACTGGACGTATAATTATAGACAGCTAGAATACTTTTTATAAGGAAAATCATAGGAAAAACAATGTCATTAAACATCCCTTCAGTATTATTTGTTTGTTTGGGGAATATTTGTCGTTCACCTTCTGCCGAAGCAGTTTTTAAGAAAAAAGCACATGAGAGTGGTTTAAGTATCGAAATCGATTCTGCAGGTACGGCTGGGTATCACAAAGGAGCTGCGCCTGACAAACGCTCGCAAGCTGTAGGAATGGAAAAAGGTTATAGTTTTAAAGGTTTAAAGTGCCGAAAGGTAGTCGAACAAGATTTTGAGAAGTTTGATTATATTTTGGGTATGGATAACGAAAACGTTGCCAATCTGTTGGAAGCTTGTCCTGAAGCATGTAAACACAAAATATCGCTATTCTTAAGTTTTAGCCAATCTGAAGAGCTACAGGTGCATGATCCTTATTATGGTGGAAAAGGTGGTTTTGAATACGTTTTAGACCTCATTGAACAAGGGGCTGATGGCTTTATTCAACATCTTAAATCCAGTACGTGATACGTTTTTGATTTTAATTTCATGAATAAGCACGTTAGTGATTGAAATTCTCGGCTATTCCCTCTAAATTCTCGTCCCAGTTTGTCGGTTCACAATTTGACCGACTACCTTATATCTATTTTACAAGGAAAAATCGTGGATCATTGGCAACCAGATAGTTGGCGTTCAAAGCCTATTTTGCAACAACCTACCTATGAAGATAAACAACACCTTAAACAAGTCGAAGATACCCTGGGCGGTTATCCTCCATTGGTGTTTGCTGCTGAAACTCGTGCTTTATATAAGCAGTTAGGTGATGTGGCTGAAGGCAAAGGATTTTTGTTGCAGGGTGGTGATTGTGCTGAATCTTTTGATGAGTTCAATGCACCCAAAATTCGTGACACTTTTAAAGTCATTTTGCAAATGGCCATAGTGTTAACCTATGCGGGTCGCTGTCCAGTGGTTAAAGTGGCTCGTATGGCAGGGCAGTATGCTAAGCCTCGTTCTGGGGATTTTGAAACCATTAATGGCATTTCACTGCCTAGTTATCGCGGCGACATTATTAACAGCTTTGAATTTACTGAAGCATCACGTAGGCCTGATCCTCAGCGAATGATTGAGGCCTATCATCGTGGTGCGTCTACTTTAAATTTACTGCGTGCGTTTGCTCAAGGTGGATTGGCCGATTTACATGAAGTTAATCGTTGGAATATGGCTTTTGTAGAGAATAATCCTTTAAAAGATCGTTACCATGATCTCGCTACTCGTATTCAAGATTCATTAGAATTTATGAACGTCATGGGGATTAATTCCACCAATACGCCAACCTTGCATGAGACTAGTTTATATACTTCTCACGAGGCTTTGTTACTTAACTATGAGCAAGCTTTGACTAGAGTCGATACCTTAACGGGTAATTGGTATAACTGTTCGGCACATATGCTGTGGATTGGTGAGCGTACGCGTCAACTTGATCATGCTCACTTGGAGTTTTTCCGTGGTATTCACAACCCAATTGGTGTGAAAGTAGGGCCGAGTATGCAAGAAGATGAATTAATTCAACTGATCGATGCACTCAACCCAAATAATGACGCAGGTCGCCTGACATTAATCACCCGTATGGGTGCAGACAAACTTGAACATAACTTACCCAAACTTTTACGCCGAGTTAAACAAGAAGGTCGTAAAGTAGTGTGGAGTTCTGATCCCATGCATGGCAATACTTTTAAAGCCTCAAGTGGTTACAAAACGCGTAACTTTGATGCTATTTTACGTGAAATACAGCAGTTTTTTGCTGCACACGAAGCCGAAGGCACACATGCAGGTGGTATTCACTTAGAAATGACCGGTCAACATGTGACTGAATGCACAGGTGGGGCTTATGAAATCAGTGATGACGATTTGGCTCAAGCTTACAAAACACAATGTGACCCGCGATTAAATGCAGATCAGGTATTAGAAATGGCATTTCTTGTGGCTGACCGATTACGTAAAGCATAAAACGATTAAAAACTGCCGCTTTGTGATGTGTTTGATTGCGCAGGAGATTGAACCTATATTTGGATGTCTAGGACTAGACTGGCACTATTATTGCCATTTTAGCGCAACAGGTATTTGTTGGCGCACTAGGTATTTTATATGGGAATCAAAGAGCGGATGAAAATATAGTAGGATTAGCTGTCAATATTCAGCCAGACGATCTCGCTTTAGGTGCAGGCATTGGTTTGATGTTATTTTACGTAGTGGCACTGAAGAGTGCTGCAACAGTCGCCATAATTAAAGGTGAAACAGGTAGAGCCAAAATAGCCTGAGATTTATTTGTGAGTTATGGATTACTGGCTTATTTCATGGCTTGTATTGCGGCTAGTTTTACAATGTCTCACTGTAATAAATCAGATTCTATTTTGAAAAACTCATCGGTCGCATTCACCAACGATGTGGCGGTAAGTTGAGGTACGCCATAAACTTGGGTCTTACAGCCATATTTATGGCTCACTTTTTTGAGTAATAAATCAAAATCTCCGTCACCGGATAAAAGAACTATAGTATCTGCATTTTCGGCGGCCTCCAACACATCTATCGCAATGCCTACATCCCAATCACCTTTAGCTGAACCATCGCTGCGCTGAATGTAAGGTTTTAATTTTATATCAAAACCAATATGTTTGAGCGCGCTTTGAAACTTTTGCTGTTGCTCATCACCTTTGTCAATAGCATAAGCATTAGCCATGATGATATCGCCTTGATGGCTGATATGTTGCCAAAAGCGGCGGTAATTAAATTGGCGGGAGTAGGCTTGTCGAGTGGTGTAGTAAATGTTTTGCACATCAACAAAAATAGCAATTTTTTCCAAAGTCGTTCACTCGTAAATAGTATTTGCACAAATGATAACACCTTTAAGACATTGAATTATTTACTGATAGTAGACCAATTAGTCTAATTAACAGTTGACTAACTAATCAAAGGTAAGTATGTTTAAACACGGTTTGTTGAACCTCTCTCAATACAAACCTCCAATGTTATGTCTTTCCTTGATCCAGTCAGCCAACATTAAAAACGTAATCTCTAGGTTTGGCCTGTAAAGGCGCATGCTTAATGAATTACAATAACAAGCTGAATTATCGTACGACGAATTAATGGGTACTAAACATCATAGCAAACAAAATTTGCAGATGTCTCATCGAACAAAAACTTAAGGTTTTAGTAGTATCGTCAGAACTGTAATGAGCTTATTTTTAGTTTTAACTATTAATGACTTTATTTATGAAGCATTAAATAGTCATATTTAATGAGTTTTATTATGTCTTATACATATAACGGAACACAGATTTCGGTAATGTGCCCAGTGCACACTATCTCTGTGAATAAACATAAAGTGGCGTTTGCCGACAAGTGTGGTCAGAAAATGGGCACCTTTGCAAATACCTCTGAAGCAAAACAATTTGTATCTTGGTTACTAAATATTAAGTAAAAGACCAATTTTCAAAATACGAAAAAACCGGATTATTCCGGTTTTTTCAGTTTAGTACTTTAGAAGTTACTTTGAAGTTACTCGCTTCTAGGTTCGGGCCACGAGCTAAAGTGAAATAATAAAAC
>JBNMPD010000189.1:0-5844 GCA_051276225.1 Flavobacteriales bacterium | reverse complement strand
TCTCTACATATTTTTAAAAGGATTTGAAAATGTTTAAGCAAACATTACACGCTTGGGTTTGGTCAGGAATTGATAAAACGTCCTCAGAAAACTTTAATCCAACCCGGATCACTAATATTATTGCTTTATTATGTATTTCTGTATCGAGTCTTCACCTGCCAATCGTCCTATATTTTGTGGTGCAATCCGGCTATCAAGAGTTGCTACTTATCATAGTTTCAACATCACTATTAACACTAGTACCTGTGCTTAATCGTCTTAAAGCTTATTTAATGAGTAAACTATTTTTAATTATAGTATTTGCCACATATATATTGATATCGTGTCTTATAAGACTAGAAAATTTAAACATTCAGTATTTCTTTTTACTTGCAGTTGTCATTTGTCCATTTTTATTCAAAGAAACTGAAAGTGGCTTGATGCTTGTCATTACATTGTCATTTTTTTTGTTTTTTGTTGGTTTCGAAATTTGGTTTTATTATTCACACATTAACACCCTGAGCTTCCACCAAC
Organism: Flavobacteriales bacterium; assembly: GCA_051276225.1. Lineage (GTDB taxonomy): Bacteria > Pseudomonadota > Gammaproteobacteria > Enterobacterales > Alteromonadaceae > Paraglaciecola. Next base: position 5,331 of record JBNMPD010000189.1, on the reverse strand, counting down.
AGATAGTTAAAATCAGTTGTAGCATATCATTTGCCTTATCCTGTTTACTTTGCAGTTATCATATTCGAAAGATCATTAGTCTCAATTGGCAAAAGTTGCTCATAGAGCGTGAACGCTCTGAAAAATTATTGTTAAATATTTTACCCGGTAGTATTGTCCAACGATTAAAATATTCACCCAACTTAATCGCTGACTATTTTGAACAGGCTAGTATCTTATTTGCTGACATCCAAAACTTCACTCCCTTATGTAAAACACTTTCACCACGACAACTTGTTGGATTTTTAAATGACGTATTTTGTGTATTTGATAGCATTACACAAAACTATGGACTAGAAAAAATTAAAACTAATGGTGATGGTTATATGGTGGCTGGAGGATTACCTGTCATTAATTCCATTCATGCCGTTCAATGTTGTTACTGCGCTTTAGATATGCAACATGCATTTAAAGAAGTGTGTGAAAAACACCATTTACATACCGGTCTACGAATAGGAATAGGTTGCGGCGAAGTGATTGCTGGTATCATTGGAAAAAGTAAATTCAACTACGATCTCTGGGGTGAGGCTGTTAACTTAGCATCGCGTATGGAAAGTCATGGTCAATGTAATAAAATTCAAGTCACTGAATCAACTTACAGAATCACTAAAAACTGCTTTTACTTCGATAAAAGAGGCTCAATTGAGGCAAAAGGCATTGGGTGGATAAATACTTATTGGTTACTCGGCAAAAAAAACATTATGGAAACACATGTACTCACTAAATAATATTGATGTAAAACAATTTCTCAGTCAATACTGGCAAAAAAAACCGCTGGTGATCAAACAGGGTTTCAATAATTTCATTGATCCTCTCGACGAACATGATTTAGCAGGCTTAAGTCAAGAGCCCTCTATTGACTCAAGAATAGTGAGTCAAACAAATAAAGTATGGCAAGTCATTCACGGTCCATTTGAAGATGTGAATGCACATTGTTTAGGGGCGTGGAGTTTGTTGGTTCAATCGGTAGACCACTCTATCCCCGAAGCCGACGCGCTGATGCGAGCGTTCGATTTTATACCGCACTGGCGAATGGACGACCTCATGGTGAGCTTTTCAAATAAAGATGCGGGCGTTGGCTCCCACCTGGATCAATATGACGTATTTATTATCCAAGGCAAAGGATCTAGGCGCTGGCAAGTTGGTTTACCAGGTGATTTTGATAAAATAAGTCCACATAAAGACTTATCTCAAATTTCCGGCTTTGAACCTATTATCGATCAAGTTTTGTTGCCGGGTGACATCATCTACATCCCAGCCAATCATCCACATAACGGAGTGGCATTGGAAGAATGTTTAAATTATTCAGTAGGGTTCCGCGCACCTACGCAGCAAGAAATGTTATCTTCACTTGCTGATTTTGCTATTGATAACAACCTCTTTAACGATCGTTATACAGATGAAAAACTTGCCCTTCGTAATTTTAGCGGGGAAGTAAAACAGCAAGAAGTCGCAAGATTTAAGCACATGCTGCAACAGTTGTTAGAAACAGAACAGTTTACTAATTGGACTGCTCAGTTCTTAAGTCAAAGCGCCGAAAAACAACAGTTTGACGAACAGGACATGCAACATTTCAGTCATCAATATATTGATGACAAACTAAAATCAGGTGTGCAGTTTATTCGGTTCCCAGGCGTTAAAGCCATTTTTGTAGAGCAAAGTCTTTCTAATAACGAAGACTTTACCTTTTATATCCAAGCTGAAGCATTTACGGTGCCACTAACAAACAAAGATTTAGTTTTAGACTTTCTAAACCGTCCCGTTTTTTATCTAGACAATGTAGACTTAGGTAAAAGTAGTGCAATTTTAACACCGCTAGTCACTTTGATGGTTAACGCAGGGTATTGGTACACTGATTAAGAAAGCAGTTACCAAAATGTACACTTAAAAAATTAAACAGAGAGTGTTTTAGATGCAGGTTTAGCGCAATATCGTGTGATGTGCGACCACATATTATATGCAATATAAAACGCTTTACACTCGAAAAAACAGAGCTGCGTCTTTAGGTAAGATTAGAGTAACAAAAGCACCTAATCTTGCCTTTTTGGATTCTAACCTTGCCTACTCAAAACTCATGGCTAATATTTGTAATGGATGTTTAGGTTTGAAATTTTCAAACCTTGCCACCTGACTGCGGCAAGAATAACCCGTTGCGACTATTTGCTGTGGCTGATATTGACTGACGGCTTGTTGCCAACTTAATTGATAAATACCTGTAGATTCTTCTATATGGCTGGCTTCATGACCAAACGTACCCGCCATACCACAACAACCTACTGATACCGCAGCTAGGTTTAAGCCAGCTCTTTGGAAGATCTGTTGCCACTGTTTTTCACTTACAGGCAGAGCTGTTTTTTCACTACAGTGACCAAATAGTGCATAGTTTTGAGTTTTGTTTTGAGCCACTTTTGGCAGTTCAAGTTGCAATAACCACTCGTGAACTAGATGCACTTTAAATTCACCACGGGCTTTGCCTAATACTTTTTCATATTCGTCGCGGTAACACAGCACCATAGACGGGTCGACACCTATCATCGGTAAGTCTAAATCATCTAACTGGTTCAAAAAATCTGCCGCATTTTTGGCTGTTTTAGCAAACTCCTTCAAAAAACCTTTTACGTGTTGTGGTTTGCCGTTTGGCATAAAAGGTAACAACACAGGTTCATAACCTAGCTTAGTAATCAGTGTTATCAAGGACTCCACCACTTCTGCATCATAAAAGCTGGTAAAGGGGTCTTGTACGATACACACTTTTTTCGCTAGCTGCGCTGGGCTTAACTTCTGCAAAACCGCTAGGTCAAACTGAATAGCAACATTCTTATTTAACCTTTGAGTAAGGGTTGGTTGGGATAGAATTGGTGTGTCTATATATCCAATAGACTTACGTATTACTTGATTAAACCAGCCTTGACGTAAGAAAAAGTTAATCAATCCAGGCGCTTTGGCCATCAGCGGCGCCATATTTTCAATATTGCCTACTAAGTAGTCTTTGGCTGGGCGCATATAACGTTGATAATACATGCTTAAAAAACGTGATCTAAAGCCAGGCACATCAACACTAACCGGGCATTGATTAGAGCAAGCTTTACAGGCTAAACAGCCTTCCATTACTTCTAGCACTTCATGCGAGAAGTCATTATCAACTCTTTTGTCAGTACTATTTCTAAAGCGCTCAAACCAACTAGGGGGATCTTCATTGTGTTCTAGGGCATTCACATCGATATTTTGATTCGACAATAACCTTAGCCATTCCCGCACCATGCCTGCTCTGCCTTTAGGGCTATGACGTCTGTCACCTGTTATTTTAAAAGAAGGGCACATCGGTGAAGTGGTATCGTAATTAAAACATAAACCATTACCGTTACAGCTCATAACAGGTTCAAAGGATGTCCTGATTTCAATGGGGATTTGCCTGTCAAACTCACCACGTTTTTGACCCGAGACTTTCACAAGTGAGTCTGTTGACTCTAAAGGCGTGCATATCTTACCGGGATTCATTTTATTGTGTGGGTCAAACACCGTTTTTATTTTTCTGAGTTCTGAAAATAACTCTTTACCAAAAAACTGCGGCGAATATTCACTGCGATAACCCTTTCCATGCTCGCCCCACATCAAACCGCCATACTTTGCCACTAATGCAACCACTTGATCAGAAATGTCCGGCACGATAGCTTCTTGAATAGGGTCACACATGTCTAATGCAGGACGTACATGGAGTACACCCGCATCCACATGGCCAAACATGCCATAATTCAAACCGTGCCCATCTAATAAAGCACGAAATTCCATAATAAAATCAGCTAAGTTTTCAGGTGGTACAGCCGTATCCTCGACAAAAGCGATAGGTTTTTTAGAGCCTTTTGTTTTACCCAGTAAACCCACTGACTTTTTACGCATAGCGTATATTTTTTGAATATCAGCTTTATCGTAAGTAATTTGATAACCAATCACACCTAGGTTTTCTGCTGCATCTAAACTAGCGCTTAAGGTCGCAATTTTCTGTTCGATATCGGCTTGATCATTGCTGTTGTACTCCACCATATTTAGGCCAAGTACAATTTTACCTTCTACCTCAGTGATCAAGCTTTCCACTGAATGCCAAATAATGTCCTGCTTAGCCAAGTTAAGAACGTTACTGTCCACAGTTTCTACTGATGTAGCGTTAGCGGCCACCATGCTAGGTGCATGTCTTAGAGCTGATTCAAAGGAATTGTATTTTACATTGACTAACGCTTTAAAAGTGGCAATTGGTGAAATATTGACTTTTGCTTCTGCCACAAAAACAAGTGAGCCTTCTGAGCCAGTAATTACCCGGCTGATATCTAATGCGGTCAAATCCTTATTCAGGGTATTCTCTAAATCATAGCCAGTTAAAAAACGATTTAAACGTGGGAACTTATCTAAAATTTGCTGGCGTTTACCTAGGCAAGTGTCAAGCAACTGCTGGGTTATTTTTGCTAAAGGCGTATGTTTTTGACTCAGTAATTTAGCGTCGTCAAGCGACATAGGTGCAGTATTTAAAATAGTGCCATCAGCCATTACTGATGTGAGACCCAATATATGATCACTGGTTTTGCCATAGACCAAAGACCCCTGTCCGGAAGCATCAGTACTGATCATACCACCAATAGTTGCTCTGCTACTGGTGGATAAGTCAGGTGCAAAAAAGAACCCCATAGGTTTTAACGCATCGTTTAACTGGTCTTTGACTACACCCGCTTGCACTCTGGCCCAACTTTGCTCAGTGTTGATCTCTAGAACTTGATTCATGTGACGAGAAACATCAACAATGATACCACTGGTGAGTGATTGGCCATTGGTACCCGTACCACCACCTCTAGCAGAAAACTTCACGTCTTCATAAGAATTCGCAGTTTTACCGATCAGTGATAAATCTTCAATACTTTTTGGAAAAACAACAGCTTGAGGTAACTGTTGATAGATAGAATTATCAGTAGACACGGCTAGACGGCTCGCATAACTGTATTCAATATCGCCAGAAAAGTTGGACTCGCCCAGGTGTGTCAAAAAGTCCTGGTAGTTGCTTTCAATAAGAGCTTGAGGGTCTAACGCTGGCAGCATAAGAAAAATTCAGTAGTTAACATATAAAATAGAACGCTCATTATACCTAAAATGATCATCCCTGCTCTATATCACTTTGACATTAGCCCTATTGATTTTTCATATACTGTAAATAGTTTGTAACAACTGAAAATATTCAGTTATAAATGAATTGCTATACTCTTAAAATAATCAATTCAATCTAAAAGTATTCAAGGTGACAAACATGAA
>JBNMPD010000188.1:0-5881 GCA_051276225.1 Flavobacteriales bacterium | reverse complement strand
AAGATATCATCGTGTTTAGTTTCTAATCTATTAGCTAAAAGTTTAAGAAGAAACAACCAAGATTGTCTCTCATCGGCAGCTTCTGGCGCATAAGATACCACTTCTTCCGCTAACGCATCAGATATCCCCATTTGCTGCAACCTTTGTAATAAATATCCATGCAGGGGATGTTTGCGATTCTTTTCTTGTTGAATTAAACCAGAAACCTGAAATTGTAAAATCTGGCGCAAAGACGATAACTCTTGGCGCATTTCTTTAAGGGCATCTTCTTGCTGGGTGTTTTGCTGGGTATTTTGCTGAGCGTAAGCAGAGGCAGAATTAGGGCTGCCTGAATATCCTGGTGACTGGTTTTCGGTTACCTGTTTCATGTCTTTCATTTTTGATGGAGAAGCAGACTGGGACTGCTTTTCTAATAGCGCTTTTAAACTATCAGGTCCTGAATCACCAATAATCTCACTCAAAGTAAGTGTTTTCTTCGCTGTATTAGTTTGGTTTTTAGGCGCGTCCTTGTTAGACAGTAGCTGGGGATCAGGCTCTTTATCATAGGCAGCTATTATTTCAATACCGTCAGCATGTTTTTTATTTGACATGATAACCGCGTCCCCACCTAACTCATCTTTCACTTGTTTAAGTGTTTCTCGCATATCTTTGCCATAAAAACGTCTGATTTTCATATATACCTCTTAAGTACTAACACCACACTAAATCGTCCCGTCATATTATTGACCCACAGCACTGACAATTTTAATTTGTTTGTCATCAGGTATTTCCTGATAAGACAACACATGTAATCCACTCACAGAGTGCTTTAAAAACTTTGACAGCACCGGTCTTAACATACCTGAGGTCAATAAAACTGCAGGCTCACCTGCTAGTTCTTGTTGTTGAGCCGCTTCGTTCAAAGAGACTTGCAATCGCTCAGCAAGCCCTGGTTCAATGCCTGCACCATCTGCTCCGCCAGCCTGAAGAGACTGGTGCAACATCTGTTCCAATTCTGGTGCCAAAGTAATAACAGGTATTTCACCTAAACCACCGTTAATTTCTTGAACGATTAAGCGTTTGAGTGCGATACGTACTGCAGACACCAATACATCAGGATCTTGGCTTTTGGGGCCAAACTCACACAATGTTTGTACAATGCTGCGCATATCTCGTATGGGCACACCTTCGTAAAGCATGGTTTGCAGGACTTTGACTACTGTGCTTAATGGCAATATGTCAGGCACTAAACCTTCTACAAGTTTAGGGCTATTTTTTGCTAGTAAATCTAACAATTGTTGCACTTCTTCATGTCCTAATAATTGATAAGCATTATTAGTTAACAATTGGCTTAAATGAGTTGCAACAACTGTGGCCGCATCCACCACCGTATAACCTAAGGTTTGTGCATGCTCTCTTTGATTGGCTCTGATCCATACAGCATCGAGTCCAAAAGCAGGATCTTTCGTCGCTTTACCTTCTAATTTACCAAATACTTGTCCTGGGTTAATCGCCAACTCGTCATCATGGCTCAATTCAGCCTCACCGACGGTGACACCTAACATAGCAATAGTGTAATTATTTGGACTTAAATCTAAGTTGTCACGGATATGTACGGGTGGGATCAAGAAACCTAATTCTTGAGATAACTTTTTCCGAACGCCTTTAATACGGGTGAGTAATTCGCCGCCCTGAGCTTTATCCACCAAGGGTATCAATCTATAACCTACTTCTAAACCGATGGTATCGACATGTTGTACGTCGTCCCAACTAAGCTCTTTTATTTCTAAAGGTTGTTGATTATTTTCAGGTAAAGACTTAACGACTTCAGGTTCATTGGCAACTTTCTGTGCATGCCAATGACGATAATAAGCGTAACCACCAACCACAGCACTAAAACCCAGAAAGGCAATATGGGGCATACCCGGAACAATCCCCATCACAAACAAGATGCCAGCGGTGATATAAAGGGCGCGTTGATTGCCCAGTTGCCTGGTTAATTCTTTGCCCATTTCTTGTGAGTCATTTTCTCTAGTCACAATAATGGCGGTAGCGACTGACAACAACAACGAAGGAATTTGTGCAACTAAGCCATCGCCAATTGTCAATAAAGTATAGATTTCAACCGCTTCGCCAAAAGCTAAATCATGCTGGATCATGCCAATAAATAAGCCACCCACTAGGTTTATCAACATAATGAATAAACCAGCAATTGCATCACCTTTAACAAATTTAGAAGCACCGTCCATAGAGCCATAAAAATCTGCTTCACTGGTTACTTCAAAACGACGTTTACGGGCTTCATCGGAATCAATAAAGCCTGCATTTAAGTCGGCATCTATAGCCATTTGTTTGCCAGGCATAGCATCCAAAGTAAAACGTGCGCTGACTTCTGAAATTCGCCCTGCGCCAGCAGTCACTACTTTAAAGTTAATGATCAGTAAAATAGCAAATACTACGATACCTACTGCATAGTTACCGCCAATCACTACTTCACCAAAAGCTTGTATCACTTTACCTGCTGCATCACCTCCTTCGTGGCCTTCAAGTAAAACTATTCTTGTTGACGCTACATTTAAGGCAAGTCGTAACACAGTCGCGATAAGTAAAACTAGAGGAAAAATACCAAAGTCAACGGGTTTCTTGGTAAATACTGACACCAATATGACGACCAGAGAAAGAGCAATATTAAAGCTGAATAAGATATCCAACAAAAATGCCGGCATAGGTAAAATCACCATGCCCATTATTGCTAACAAAACAATAGGTGCACCTAAACCAGATGATACAGACTTGAATTGGTTTTTATCAAACCGACCGAAATAAGAGGCTAATTGCATAAACGAAATATTGACGCTTTGTTGATTCTGTTGATCTTAGAAGGAGTAAAAGCAACTAGTGAGCCAAGTCTGTTTAGAAACAAGATTTAATATCATAAAACAGCGCTAATGTCTTAACTCAGGCGGAATAGGCAGGTTGCTTTTAAGTGGTTTAGGACGTTTACCTTTGCCTTGTTTGAAGGCTTTTAATTGATAAACATAAGCCAGCACCTGAGCTACGGCCATAAATAATTTTTCTGGAATTTCGTGTTCAGCTTCTGTCGAATAATAAATAGCCCTAGCAAGCATAGGAGATGCCACTATCGGCACATCATGCGCATTGGCAATAGTACGAATGTGCATGGCCATTTCATCAACGCCTTTGGCCACTAAAGTTGGCGCGCGGGTGCCAAACTGATCATACTTTAATGCGACAGAAAAGTGAGTGGGGTTGGTAACTATCACATCCGCATTCGGTACTTCTTGCATCATACGGTTCGCGGCAGCTTGATACTGTAGTCTACGAATTCTGCTTTTTACTTGAGGATCGCCATCGGCGTTTTTACGTTCGTCTTTGACTTCCTGCAACGACATTTTCATTTCTTTGTTATGTTTATAACTCTGATAAGGCACATCAAAAACCGCTATGGGTATCAAAGCACAACACATAATCAAAAAGGCCCATGCGATTAAATCTAGGGCATGAAACAAGTTTTGTGGATATAACTCTAAGTCCAAATGTAACGCTTCATCCTTAAACGTGATAAGTGCCACATATGCCATCAATGCCACCACTACAAATTTGGCTATAGCTTTGAATAATTCCACTACGCTGTTCATACCGAACATTCGCTTAAATCCGGCTATTGGACTTATTTTTTGTGCCTTTGGTGCGGCTGAATCCCACGTAAAATTATACCCTCCTAAAGCGATATTGCCGTAGATACCTGCAATAGTCACAATTAACATATAGAACAATACAGGCATACTGATGGTATCGATAGCAAACCCCCATGCTTGAAACATATGGGTAAAATCGTAGGTCTCATCACGTGACAATGTAAACGTGCGCTGTGTCACTGTAAATAAGGCGCTGGCAATCTCAGAGCCAATGAGTAAAAAACTCACACCACTAGAAATCAAAACCAACGTTGTTGATAACTCTTTAGACCTGGCAAGTTGCCCCTTTTTACGGGAGTCCTCAATTTTTTTGGAGGTGGGTTCTTCTGTTTTTTCGTTTGCATCAGACATGATTTACCCCCGATTGATCTAAGAACACACGAGTACCAGTTGGCAAATCATATTCAGTGCTCGCTCCCACATCACTTCAAAGTGATGGGTTAAGTTGTCTAACGTTAACCAAATAATCAAAAGCCCCATAATTTGAGCAATAGCGAAACCGATACTAAAAATATTTAACTGTGGTGCTGCTTTAGTCATCACGCCAAAAGCCAAGTTCACAATAAGTAATGACACGATAGGTGCTAGAGAAATAGTCACGGCTGTAATAAACATCCAGCCTGCCCAGTGCGCAATATCTCTAAATTGTTCTGGTGCAAACCATGCTTCACCAATAGGAAAAGCCTCAAAACTCATTACAACCATACGTATCATGGCTAAATGTCCATCTAAAGCCCAAAACAATAGTGTCGCCAAAATAAGATAAAACTGCCCCACTGCAGGCACACTGATACCGTTCACGGGATCAACTATGGATGCAAAGCCTAGTCCTGTTTGTAAGGCCACTATTTGCCCGGCTAATACAAAAGTATTGAGCACCATATTGGATAAAAAACCCATTGCTATGCCAATGATTAATTGTTGTATCACTAATAAGAAAGTCCCCACAGAAAAAAGGTCTGTTGCAGGGATCGGAACGGGCGGAATAACTGGCATAATAATAAGTGTTAAAAAAAGCGTCAGCAGTGCCCTTGTCATAGGCGGTACGGTCTTAGCACTCAGACCCACCATAGAGGCAAATAACCCCGATATGCGCATAAATGGCAACAACAAGTCTGCCAAGTACTGCATGATTGTAGTGGTTGCAATATCCAAGTTTTTAGCCCTGAACCTGAAAAACTAATTGCACTAACCTATTACCTCAGGAATTCGCTCAATCATAGTAAAAGTGAAGTCCATAAGCTTTTGCACTAGCCAATGCCCACCCCAACTGAGTGCTAACAAAGTGACAATTAGGCGTGGTAGAAAACTCATAGTTTGTTCATTGATAGAGGTTGCGGCTTGAAAGACAGCAACAATTAACCCAACAAACAAACTAGGCAGGATAATCGCTGATACCAACAAAATAACCATCTGCAACGCTTCTTTGAGTATATCAACAAAAACTTCTGGGCTCATGGGCACACCTTATTATTAACTTTCTGACTTCGTAACATTCGCTAATTCATCCCAAAACTATTGGCTAAGGTACCAAAGACTAAGTTCCAACCATCCACTAATACAAATAACATCAGCTTAAAAGGCAGTGATACGATCATGGGTGATAACATCATCATACCCATCGCCATCAATATAGAAGCCACTACCAAATCTAAAATCAAAAAGGGAATAAACAACATAAATCCAATTTGAAATGCCGTCTTGAGTTCGCTTGTAACAAAGGCGGGGATCAAAACGTTCATGGGCACATCACTCGGCTCTTGAAATTGCCCATCCATACCCCCAATTTCTACAAATGTCTCTAAATCTTTAACCCGTGTTTGTGCCAGCATAAAAGCACGCAACGGCTCTTTACCAATCTCATAAGCTTGAATTGAGGTCATTTCTTCGTTTAAATAAGGTTGCAATGCCGTTTCGTTTATTTTTTCAAAAACAGGTGCCATGATAAACATTGATAAAAACAAGCTTACACCCACTAAAATCTGGTTAGAGGGTGATTGCTGAAGACCTATGGCTTGGCGCAAGATAGATAAAACAATGATGATCCGAGTGAAAGAAGTCATCATCATGACAAAAGCGGGCAACAGGCTTAACGACGTCATAATAGCCACAACCTGAAGGGTCATCGTATAATCTTTGCTACCATCAGGGTTATCAGTAAGTGTTAATGCAGGGATCCCAGG
>JBNMPD010000187.1:0-5894 GCA_051276225.1 Flavobacteriales bacterium | reverse complement strand
TTAATTTAGTTTTAATTGAAATGTGCTTCAACTATATTGCTTGGCGATGTGTAATATTTTTTTAACCATGGCACGTAAACCATTACCACGCATCGAACTTAAATGACTGAATAAATCAATGTCAGTAAAGAAGGCGTCGATATTAAAATTGGTTACTGCTTGAGGGGTTCTTTTATTAAAGGCACTGAGGACAATTGCCGCTAATCCTTTAACAATTTGAGCTTCGCTATCGACAGCCATCAACAACATATTATTTATTTCATCATATTCGCATATCAGCCATACCTGACTTTGACAGCCAACGATAAGATTTTCGTCTGTTCGATAGGATACGGGTACGGTAGAAAGCTCTTTGCCGAGGTCGATGATATAACGGTAACGATCCTCCCAGTCATCAAAGAAAATTAGTGTGTCTTTGATGTCTCCCGACTTGATTTCACTACCAAAAGGACTTTCTGATAAGCTGGCAATAGATAATTTAGTCATCAGAATAATCCCAGCTCTAATTGTGCCTCTTCCGTCATCATTTCACGACTCCATGGCGGGTCAAGTACTAAAATCACGTTTACCGTATCGACATTAGGCACTAGCCCAACTTTGTATTTTACATCCTCGACCAGTACGGGTCCCATACCACAAGCTGGAGCGGTTAATGTCATGGTTATGACGACGGTATGACCGGTTATTTTACAGCCATAGATCAAACCTAAATCAACAATGTTGACCGGCATTTCTGGATCGTAAACAGCAGATATCGCCTTCCAAACATTACTTTCCAGCACGGTTTTATTACCAGAGTGACCATCGGAGTCATCGCCTGATTTCTCTTCTGACAACTCAAAGACCAAGACAATAGGTTCAAAGCCGAGCGCATCACCATCAGTACCGTCAACGCGTGCCATATTACCGTTAATCAGCACGGTATATGCTCCGCCTAATGATTGGGTTAGAGTGACGAAGGTATCTTTTTTAATGGTGATTGGAGTTCCGTCGGGCACTAATCGTGCTGGACATTCTCTGTTCACTAAAATTATTTTTCTTTCCATAATATGCTTCTGTATGCCCCATTATTTATTAACGACTCATCAGTATTCTTCAATTTTTTTGAGTGAATAATTAGACTGAAAAGCTTTCACCACAACCACATTCTGCTGAGCTATTCGGATTAATAAACTTAATCACTTTGTTCAATCCCTGGGTAACACAATCAATTTCAGTGCCATTAACAAAGGGTAAGGCTTCTTGAGTGATGTAGAGTTTTAATTCATCGTCATTAATGGTGACTAAATGTTCTTCCGTACTGGGATTGTCAATAAAATCCAACACATATTTAAAACCATTGCAGCCACTTTTCGTTACTGAAAAACACAATCCAACTGCCTGCTTGTTTTTTATTTTTTGAGACAAATAAACACGAGCACTATCACTTAAAGACACACGTGGTTTATTTGGTTCAAAAGTCATTACAGTCATAATATTACCCTTGTTAATGTCAATTTTTCGTTAGAGGAATGTTCTTACTTTAGTCAATGCTGCAAATAACTTTGCCACTTCTTCTTCGGTGTTATACATAGAAAATGATGCGCGTACCGTGCCCAAAATGCCCAGTTCATTCATTAACGGCATCGTACAGTGATGACCCGTTCGAACAGCAATACCTTGTTGATTAAGCAAAGTACCTACATCGCTTGGATGCGCATCACCCATGAGAAAAGAAAAAATAGCCGTCTTATTTTCTGCTGTGCCGTAAATACGAATATCATCCATACTATTGGCTAACGCTGAACAATAATTAGTCAATCGCTGTTCGTGTGCTATAGCGCCAACTCGGTCAATGCTGTTTACATAATCGATGGCTGCTGCGAGTCCTATTGCACCCGCAATATTCGGTGTGCCAGCTTCAAATTTATAGGGTAATTCATTCCAAGTTGACTGTTGAAATGTGACCGTTTTTATCATCTCTCCGCCGGTTTGAAACGGGGGTAATTGCTCTAAATGAGCTTCTTTACCATACAACACACCGATCCCCGTAGGGCCAAATAACTTATGCCCTGAGAAGACGTAAAAATCACAATTCAGCTCTTGGACATCAACAAAACCATGACCAATGGCTTGTGCGCCATCTATCACTGTTATGGCATTAACTTGCTGTGCAGATTGCACTATTTCTTTAACCTGATTTATCGTACCAAGTGTGTTGGAGACATGTGTCATAGCAACAACTGCGGTATTTTTATTGAGTAACGTCTTATAAATTGAAAAATTTAGTTCGCCTTTTTCATTTATAGGAGCTACCACAAGTTTGGCACCACTTCGCTTTGCTGCCACTTGCCAAGGCACAATATTGGCATGGTGCTCCATTGCTGAAATAATAATTTCATCACCTGGTTTTAAAAAGCTTTGCGCTAATCCACTGGCAATTGTATTGATCGCTTCTGTTGTGCCTCTTGTCCACACTATTTCATGAGCATGTTTTGCATGAATAAAATTTTGCACTTTACTACGTGCATTTTCAAACAGCTCAGTAGCATTATCACTCAGCGTGTGAGCACCTCGATGCACATTAGCGTTATTCATACTATAAAATTGGCTAATAGCATCGATGACAATCTGTGGTTTTTGAGTGGTTGCCGCGTTATCCAAATAAATTAAAGGTTTACCTTTAACCTTTTGATCTAATATGGGGAAATCTTGCCGAATTTTTGCAATATTAAACCTGTTGTCTTGCTCAACTGCATCTATAGAAGACATCGTTATCTTTCTCCTTCGTGGTGTAATGAGGAAAGTAAACTAGATGAACGCTGTGTAACAAACTCTCGCACACTATTGTGTGGTAGTTGTTCGACTATTTCAGCAATAAAAGCCAGGCTCAATAGACGTTTAGCTTCGACCCTTGGAATACCCCTAGATTGTAAATAAAATAATGCTTCACTATTGATTTGACCCACTGTAGCACCGTGTGAACATCTTACATCATCAGCATAAATTTCCAGTTCAGGTTTAGTATTGATGGTGGCAGTGCTTGAAAGTAATAAGTTTTTGTTACTGAGCTCGGCCAATGTTTTTTGAGCGTTTGGATGAATATGAATGCGGCCATTGAAGACAGCATTAGCTTGGTCATCCACTAAACCTCGAAATACTTCATTGCTGCTACAATTTGGTGCGATATGTTGCATACAAATATGGTTATCAATGGTTTGTTGATGGCGACCGTAAAAACTGCCTCGAATATCATTACTTGCATACTCCCCCTGCAAAGACACCGTAAGATCATTACGTTTCAATTTAGAAGCAAGGCTAATTTGATGTTGCTGATAAGTGCTATGATGCCCTTGTTTTACACGATGATTGCATATGCTCGTGACACTCTCATCAAGTTGCAGTCGGCTATGGGTGATATGCGCCTTGTCATTTACAAAACATTCAATCACAGTATTAACCATTGACGTGTGTTTGAGTGGTGCGTCTTCATGCTCGATTATTGTCGCTTTACTGCCGGTTTCAGCAATAATTAATAATCGCATCATGTTTGTTTTCGGCTGAGCACCTTGTGTCAGATTTACGATGTAAAAGGGCTTGTCGACCTCACAATGCCCTGGGATATGGATAAGTAAACCATCTTCAAGTTGTGCACTGTTAAGGCTAGAAAAATAGTCGTGGTAGTAGTTATGACTGGTATCTAAATGATCAATAATGAGTTGCTGCTGAGCGGTGTTAGCTTTAGAGAATAAAGTGCTGTAAGGGTTACTATCAAGGTGTGATAATCCATTCGCAAATACACCGTTGACAAAAACTAAACGATACGCATTAAGGTCCTTTATTAAAGACTGCGAAAGTAATTCATCAATGTCGTCGTCACTTTTTGAATCGAGTACTTGTATGCTTTGTACGTCGAGTTGATCATCAGCTAACAATTCTTCAAGTTTAAGATATTTCCAATCTTCGGTTTTTTTGGTTGGTAATTGCAGCGCTTTTAAGCGTTCACTTGCCGCATCACGAATACCTTGTAACCACAGATTTTTTTGAGAGGTATACTCGTTGCTAAAGTCAGTCGTTATTTGCTGTAGATTATTCATGGTTAAACCTTAAGTGGATTTGCTGATTGCTCAGTTCCACTTTCTAACCAACCGTAGCCTTTTTCTTCTAACTCTAACGCCAGCTCACTTCCACCAGATTTAATTATTTTCCCGTCGGCTAATACATGTACAAAATCAGGTTGCACGTAATCCAATAATCGTTGGTAATGAGTGATCAAGATAAAGGAACGATCTGGACTGCGTAACTGATTGATCCCATCAGCCACTACTTTAAGTGCATCGATATCTAAACCTGAATCAGTTTCATCAAGTAGGCATAACTTTGGCTCTAACATTAGCATCTGCATAATTTCATTGCGTTTTTTCTCACCACCTGAAAAACCTTCATTCACACCACGCTTTAAAAAGCCAGCATCTAAATCAACCAGTCGACATTTCTCACGCGCCAGCTTCATAAACTCTACCGCACTCAAAAGAGGCTTGTTTTGATATGTATGGAGACACTCAAGGGATGTTTTTAAAAACTCAAGGTTACTGACTCCCGGGATTTCAACCGGGTACTGAAAGGCAAGAAAAATGCCTTCTCGTGCACGATTTTCAGGCGCAAGTGTTAATAAGTCTTTGCCTTCAAAGATGACGGTTCCATCGGTCGCATCATAGTTATCACGACCTGCTAGTACATTGGATAGCGTGCTTTTTCCGCTCCCATTTGGTCCCATAATGGCGTGGACTTCACCAGGTTTAACCTCAATATTTAATCCTTTGAGGATCTCTTTCCCATCAATCTTGGCTTTTAAATTTTTAACGTTTAGCATCTATTGACCTCATTATCTTTTAATCAAGTTTTATCAGTGTGGTAATACGACTGATGTCTGTTTCATGAAATTTTTTTGATCCCTTCGCAGCGCGTTATCCAACGGCACCCTCTAAGCTGATCTCTAATAGCTTCCCAGCTTCAACAGCAAATTCCATTGGCAACTCTTTGAAAACTGATTTACAAAAACCATTAACAATCATCGATACCGCTTTTTCAGGATCGATACCGCGTTGTTGGCATAGGAATAACTGATCTTCACTGACTTTTGATGTTGTCGCTTCATGTTCGACAATCGCACTTGGATTTTTGCTAACAATATAGGGGAAGGTATGTGCAGCACATTTATCACCAATTAAGAGTGAATCACATTGGGTGAAATTACGTGCACCTTCTGCTTTTGGTGATATATTGACTAATCCTCGATAGGTATTAGATCCTTTGCCAGCTGAAATGCCTTTTGAAATAATAGTACTGCGAGTATTACGACCTAGATGGATCATCTTGGTCCCAGTATCCGCTTGTTGTGCGTTTCGGGTTAAGGCCACTGAATAAAATTCACCAACACTGTTATCGCCAAGTAATATTACGCTTGGGTACTTCCATGTGATGGCGGAGCCTGTTTCAACTTGAGTCCATGATATTTTTGCGTTGGTATGGCAGATACCGCGTTTGGTGACAAAATTATAGATACCTCCTTTACCGTTTTCATCCCCGGGATACCAGTTTTGAACAGTAGAATATTTAATTTGCGCGCCTTCTAGTGCGACTAACTCAACCACTGCCCCGTGCAGTTGATTTTCGTCTCTTGAGGGCGCGGTACAACCTTCAAGATAGCTCACATAGCTACCTTCATCAGCAATAATCAAGGTACGTTCAAACTGACCCGTGTTCATCTCATTAATCCGGAAGTAGGTTGACAACTCCATTGGACACCTAACCCCCTTAGGTATATAAACAAACGAACCGTCACTAAATACCGAACAGTTTAAAGCGGCATAATAATTATCTTTAACGGGCACCACAGAGCCCAGGTATTTTTT
>JBNMPD010000186.1:0-5905 GCA_051276225.1 Flavobacteriales bacterium | reverse complement strand
ACACAAAGCGTTAACGACCTAAAAAGCTTGCCGTGTTTGAGGATAAAACATCAATCATACCCAACAATTTTTAATCGCAGTTAAGAGAATAGACGTACTTCACCTGCTTGGCGCCTTTTGGATTTTAATACTAGCAATAATGTAATGAACCCAGGCAGTGCTTGTATATACAGGATATTCAAATTAATACCGAGACCGCCAAATATACCGGCAATAGTGACACATATAAGTAAAAACGTTTTTAAACTTTGATTACCTGTGATCAGAGCCCAAAGCAAACCGAACCCTAAAAAACTATTATATAAACCTTGGTTCATCGCCAATACTTCTGAAGATTGTGCTGCCTCTGCCGACATAGAAAACATTTTTTGTCCAACAGGGTGATTCCAGAAAAACATTTCTAGGACCATGATGCCGATATGCAAAAGAGCGACTAAAAAGGTCATAAAACCGGCAAAAAACTTCATTGATAATACCTTGGGTATATTGTTACAAATTGTTATTTATGATGTGGCAAATTGGCTAAAGTTGCAAGGTTTGGCGCTATGTCTTTCTTAATTAACAGATAATTTCACCAGCAATAAAAAAGCGCCTTTCGGCGCTTTTAAATATACAACAACTATTAAGGTTGTTTTCCGCTTGGATTTTTCATATAACGGAAAAAGTCGCTGTCTGGTTCAACAACCAATACGTCTTGTTTACTACTGAAGCTTTTCTTGTAAGCATCCATACTACGTAAGAAACTATAAAACTCAGGATCTTTAGTATATGTCTCAGCATAAATCTGAGCTGCTTGAGCTTCACCTTCACCTCTAAGTTTACGAAGATTACGCTCTGCGTCAGCTAACATAACTGTAATTTTGGCATCGATATCAGCTTTAATAAATTCAGCTTTCTCTTTACCTTCTGAACGATGTTCTCTGGCTACGGCTTCACGCTCGCTTCGCATACGTTGGAAAATAAAGTTTCTTACTTCCAAGGGCAAGTTAATTTGTTTAACACGTACATCAATTATCTCTATACCTAACTCATCTGAGCTAGAAGAGGCTTGTGCCATGGCTTCATCCATTAACTCTGAACGTTCACCTGAAACAATTTGTTGAATAGTACGGGTACCAAATTCAGAACGAAGACCATTATTCACTTTTTGTTGTAACAGTATTTCAGCACTAGATTTTATACCACCAGTAGCTAAATAGTACTTCGCAAAATCTTCGATCTTCCACTTAACATACAAGTCGACGATCAAATCTTTTTTCTCAGCAGTCACAAAACGATCTGGTTGTTCGTCCAAAGTTTGAATACGTGCGTCAAGCGTTACTACACGGTCAAAGAAAGGTAACTTTAAGTGTAAACCTGGTTCGAAAACTGTGGTGTCACCTGACTCGCTATCTCTTTGCACTTTACCAAACTGGATAACAATCGCTTTGTTGCCTTCTTCTACAACAAATAACGAACCAAATATAAGTAACCCTAAGGCTACAATTATTAATGCAATAAAATTTTTCATAGCCTAGTTTCTCCCACTACGTACACCGTTGTTACGGTTGTTTCTGGAGTTGCCGTTTAACGGTTGTGTGTCTTCATCTTGATTACGCAAACCTTCTAAAGTACTGCGGATATTAGCCGGGACGGTTGGTCCAGATTGATTTCCGAGTATTTTGTCTAGTGGTAAATACATCATGTTGCCAGTGCCTTCAGTATCCACCAATATTTTGCTGGTATTACCGTACACTTCTTCCATCGATTCAAGATAAATACGACTCCGTGTGACCTCTGGAGCAGCTGTGTATTGAGGAAGTAATTCTTCAAAACGTGCGACTGCACCTTGCGCTTCCAATGTGACACGTTCTTTGTAAGCTTGTGCTTCTTGTGCCAAGCGATTTACTTGTCCACGCGCTCGTGGTTCGATTTCACGAGAATAAGCTTCTGCTTCATTTATGAAGCGTTGTTCATCTTCTTGTGCTGCAATTGCATCATCAAAAGCTTCTTTTACTTCTTCTGGCGGTCTTGCGTCCTTGAAGTTCATATCGACAACAGATATACCCATATCGTATGACTCAATAATACCCGTCAACTCATCACTTACGCTTTGTCTAGTTGCTTCACGACCAGCTGTTAGTACGGCATCCATTTTGGAGTGTCCTACAACGTAACGAATAGCACTATCAAACGCCTGACTTAAACTTTCTTCTGGGCTGGTGACAGCAAAACTATATTTATAAGGTTCAAGAATACGGTATTGCACTTCCATCTCAACACGGACGACGTTTTCGTCTTCAGTTAACATCGAACCAGAAGAAGGTAAAGAACGGATCGTTTTGACGTCTACGGGTATAATCTCATCTATAAAAGTTGGCTTCCATTGCAGACCAGGGTCGACAAAATGACTAAATTCACCAAAGCGTAAGACTACACCGCGCTCGGCCTCTCGAATAGTGTAAAAACCACTAAACACCCAGCCAATAACTAATATACCCACAATTACAGCAGCGCCGATGCCACCTAGGCCTTTACCGCCTGATGAGCTACCAGAACCACCACCACCAAACTTGCCAAATTTATTCATCAAGTTTTTGAATACCTCGTCTAAATCAGGTGGGCCTTGATCTCGGCCGCCCTTGTTTTTCCAAGGATCATTGTTGTTTCCACCGGGCTCATTCCAAGCCATCATGTCTCTCCAGCTAGTTAATTCAATAGATAGGTCATAAGACCATTACGAGTTTTATAAATTTTTTGATCTGTTATTTATTATTAATGCTTAACTATATAAGACTCTAAATCAACGTCGATACGTTTAATTAGTCTGTTCCAATCTCTCTGCTCCATACGCACTTCAACTTGCCAATCGCCATTATCTGCATAGTCCTGTAAAGCAATGCAGTTCATTTCAAAAAACACACCGCGTAAGTTACTTTTATGCGGCGGTATCAATAATTTATGTTGTACCATGTTTTTTGATAAACATTCAGTAATTGCGCTGAGCAACAATTCAATACCCAGACCTTGCTGTGCAGATAACCAAACACGAATAGGCATACCTGATTCATCACGATCTATTTTTGCACTAACACCATCCATCCGATCAATTTTATTACACACCATCAACTGCTGAATGTCGTCAGCTTTAATCTCTTCGAGCACCTCATTCACTTGTCCAGTATTTTCTTGGAACTGGTCATCAGAATAATCCACTACATGCAATAAGAGATTTGCCTGTTGCGTTTCTTGCAGGGTAGCTTTAAATGCAGCTATTAGATCATGGGGGAGATGACGGATAAAACCAACCGTATCAGCAAGAATCGCTGAACCCACATCTTGTAACTGAATCTTTCTAAGGGTCGGGTCAAGTGTGGCAAACAGTTGATCGGCGACGTAAACAGCAGATTGTGTCATGGAATTAAATAACGTTGATTTGCCTGCGTTGGTATATCCCACTAGAGAAACAGTTGGGATTTCTGCACGAATTCTTGAACGCCGACCTTGCTCACGTTGTTTTTGCACTTTGTCTAAGCGACGCAAAATCGCTTTAATTCTTGCTCTTAATAGTCGTCTGTCAGTTTCAAGTTGGCTTTCACCTGGACCACGCAAACCAATACCACCTTTTTGTTTATCTAGGTGGGTCCAGCCACGTATCAATCGGGTACTCATATGTCGAAGTTGTGCCAGTTCTACCTGCAACTTTCCCTCATGAGTTCGGGCACGTTGAGCAAAAATATCTAATATTAAACCTGTACGATCCAACACTCTGCATTTGCATAATGCCTCTAAATTTCTTTCTTGAGAAGGAGAAAGACTATGATTAAAAATTATTACATCGGCTTGGTGGGCTCTGACTGCGTTAGCAATTTCTTCAGCTTTACCACTACCAACAAAATAACGAACTTGTGGTGCTTGCCTGGAACCTGTTACCACATCTATGGCTTTTACGCCTGCAGAAGACACCAGAAGTTGCAATTCTAATAAATCTTCTTTGCTATTTTCATCAGCAAAATCAACATGTACTAAAACAGCTTGTTCACCTGCTTCATAACGGTCAAACAATAAGCTCTCCTAAAACCATATTTAGTTTTCGTCTTCATCCGTTTGACCAACAGTGGGCATTGGGATTGCGCGTGAAGGTACAACGGTAGAAATTGCGTGTTTGTAAACCATTTGGCTTACAGTATTTTTAAGTAAAATCACGAACTGGTCGAATGATTCGACTTGTCCTTGAAGCTTGATTCCATTTACAAGATAAATAGATACAGGAATACGTTCTTTACGAAGCGCATTGAGAAACGGGTCTTGTAATGATTGCCCTTTTGCCATGATCAATCCTTTTTATTATAAAATTTTACCCTAAACGAGATTATACAGAAAAAAAAATAGCTGTATAGACTGCTTTAAGATTGAAACTGACTATGTTTAATGACTTTCGACAGATTGTTTGACGAAAATGTACTTAACGAATGAACGCTTTCCCAACCTCTTAACCAAGTTAACTGTCTTTTGGCTAGCTGGCGGGTTGCAGCGATAGACTTCTCACGCATAATGTTAAAATTAATGTCACCGTCTAAATACTGCCACATTTGTCGATAACCGACACATCTAATAGAGGGTAAGTTCAAATGTAGATCACCTCTACTTTTTAATTTTTCTACTTCAGCCTGAAAGCCCGCATCAATCATCAACTCAAAACGCTGAGCAATACGATGATGCAGTATCTTGCGATCGTCTGGTGCGATACAAAATTGTTTTATATTATACGCTATGGGGTCAGACTTAGTTGCCATCAGCTCTGTCATTGAGCGATTGGTGAGTTGATAAACTTCTAAAGCTCTTATTAATCGTTGCGGATCATTGGGATGAATACGTTTAGCAGAAATAGGATCAATTTGGGCCAGCTCTTGATGCAACACATGCCATCCTAATTCCTCGGCTTTTCTTTCTATGCTTTTCCTCACATTTTGGTCCGACTCAGGTAATGGTGAGAGACCATCGATTAAGGCTTTGTAATACATCATAGTCCCACCCACTAACAACGGGATGTTGCCCTTTGCCGTGATATCTTGCATGGCGAGTAGCGTATCTTTACGAAATTCAGCCACAGAATAGCTTTGTGCGGGATCTAAAATATCTACTAACCTGTGAGGGGCTTTTTTTAATTCTTCTGCGTTTGGTTTAGCTGTGCCTATGTCCATGCCTCGATAGATCATCGCAGAATCAACACTTATTATTTCACACGGCAGGGTTTCGCAAATTTCAATCGCAAGATCTGTCTTCCCTGATGCAGTAGGCCCCATTAAAAATAACGCAGGTGGTAACAAATTGGGTGCTTTGCCCATGTTCTCACTCATAAGTATTCAGCCAATCCTCTAAATTGACTGATTGGCTTATTTGAGCAATATCATGTTCTAGGTTAACCGATGTATGTACAAATTTTTGCCACAATTCTTGTATCTGGATAAGACTCATCTCTTCATTTGAAACAATGCAAGTTAGCAAGTGCTTACGCACTTCTGTTGTATCTTTTTCAAAACACTCCAAGATATCTTCTAGGCATCCTACCCATCTAAATTGCCTTAACCCTGCGGGAACTTTACGCAAAATAATCCTATTGGGCGTCCAACCAATCTCCACACTGTTTTCTAAAAGTGGCTGATAGAGTGCTTTTGCTCGCGCCAGTAAATCTGTATTGGCTTTTATCGAAATAGGCATCAACAAAGGTTGGCTAACCGGTATCGTATCCGAATAGAGCTTAGACATCACACTAAGGTGTAACGCCTTGGTTTCAAGTAAATAAAAGTTTTGCCCAATGTTAAGCAGTATTTTTTTATCTGTAACTTGTAGCCACTGCCCTGAAATTGCGGTCGATTGTTGAGTTGATTTAATTGGTTGTGAAGGGGTCATTAATTGTTGATAG
>JBNMPD010000185.1:0-5921 GCA_051276225.1 Flavobacteriales bacterium | reverse complement strand
CTAAAGAAATGAGCCCATTACGCTGGTCTGGCGATGTTAGAAATTGCCAACCGGCAGGGCCTGTTTGATTAAATCCAGAGAAGGAAAGTATAAAAAACGAACAGGAAGAAGTCGCTTAACAAAATTTGGGTAAACAGTGCCAACTATCTTGAAAAACACCGTTGGCGAGATATCAGGTTTTAAAAATGAAACATCTATTAATTACGGGAAAGCTGATTTTAAACCTAAACTAACCCCAATTTTATTTATTATAGATATTGTGCGCTGTTAACGCATAAATATGGTCGTAGAGTAATCAAGTTATATGCTTTTTTCAAAGAGATAAGAGATTGTGTTAATGAGTAAAATTGTATGTGAACGTAAATCTGTCTAAGATATATATCGAACATATTACTTCCACAAAATCATCTGCATTTTCTAACTGGCTGAGTTTTGTCAAAAAATATAGAGATTTCAGCCACTGTAACACCTAATTTTTTCATATAAGACCGATTCATCATACGGTTGTCATCCATCATAAACATCCAATCGTCTACAAATAAGTCGTACTCTGTGTCATCTATTGGTACACGCAAGGTATACTGCCAGTTAAATGCGGTGCCATTTGAGCCACCCTTAGCTTCGCCGATAACATCTGCTGCACCGCCAGTAACATTTCCATTAGCATCAATATTTAGATCCCATATACGTATTTGTTGTTCACCGTCGTTATAGTAAAACGTTTCATGCAATTGTCCTTCATTGCCTTGCCAAGTGCCAATTATATCAACACAAAAACGCCTAGTCAGTTTGTTAGAGTAATCTTGTACAATACCCCAAGCGGTGACTTCTCCATCAAAATAAGTAGCCAGATCGAATGTAGGCTCAGTGCTTTCATAGTCGTCTATTGAGCTACTGCATGAGACTACAAAAGGGAAAATCAATATTAAAACTAAATATTTAAATAATTTCATTTTTTTAATCCAATAAGTTGGTCGCGTACTTTTGGGTAACTGCAATTTTTATCTAACCAAATACGTAGAAAACTTTTTCCAAAATTTAGATCTGAAATTTTTCCTATTGTTTGTCCATTAAAGTAAAATTCGCTTTGCAAGTTTTCACTAACACTTAACAGAAGCGTATCGCCTTTTTTTATATCTGGGAATATATTAGTCAGTAATGGGATCCACTGCTTGTATGTGACTTGCTCAATACCTAGTTTTTTCCACTCATCTTGGGTCCTTTCTATCAGGTCTTCGGCGTCAATATCTCTTAAGTAGTTTATTTTTAGCGCTTGCGGAAATTGTTCCTCCTGATACTCGCCTGTTTGATTATATAGGCTTGAGTTATAGACATCCCAAAAAAACACTTTAAGTTTGGCTTCTCCCACTTTTTTTAAATTATCAAGTGGATTGGCCATAGTCACTCCTGAAAAAATTAAGGTACCCAAGATGGCTAAAAGCCAATAAATACTGTGGTTAAATGTTTGATGTTTCATATTATTAACTAATTTTAACGACAAATACTGTTTGTGAAAGCGGGTTTACTTATCACCAATTGTACTGTGCTAATAGTACGTTCTAAAAAGCCACCTTCACAGTAGCTAAAGTAATAACGCCACATATTCATAAATCTGTCGTCATAACCGTCTTTGGCCAATGGTTCTTTATTTTCTAACAACCTATGATGCCAATCTCTCAGAGTTCTGGCGTAATCGAGTCCAATATCGTGAAGATCACGGATCATCAAGTCTGTGTGTTTTCTTAAGTGTTGATTAATTAACAATTGTGAAGGCAAAAAGCCTCCTGGAAAAATATGCTTCTGAATAAAGTCAACACTCTTACTATAGCTCTCGAGGCGATGGTCACTGATCGTAATCGCCTGCAATACCATTAAACCCTCATCTTTTAAAAGGCTTGAACATTTTTTAAAGAAGGTGGGCAAATACTCTTTACCTACCGCTTCAATCATTTCAATCGAAACTAACTTATCATATTTGCCTTCTAGTGATCTGTAGTCTTGCTTTAACAAGGTGATTTTGTCTTGTAAACCTTCTTGGTTGATTAAATCATGCGTGTACTGATGTTGTTCTTCTGAAATAGTGGTGGTTGTGACTTTACAGCCATAATTTTTAGCTGCAAATACTGCTAGTCCGCCCCAGCCAGTCCCAATTTCTACCATGTGGTCTTCAGGAACTAACTGTAGCTTGTCACAAATTGCTTTTAACTTTGCGGTCTGGGCTTGTGCTAAGGTGCTGCTTTGTGATGGATAGATAGCCGATGAATACATCATACTGTCATCCAGAAATCGGGTGTAAAGCTTGTTGCCTAAATCATAATGAGCAGCAATATTTTTCTTTGAGCCGGTTGCAGAATTTTTATTTGCGAGGTGGCTAATCTTACGTATGGGAAAAGCCAACCACTCCATCTTGGATTCCCAACTATCAAGCAATGGCAAATTACGAGCAAAAATACGAATTACATTAGTTAAATTTGGGGTAGTCCATAAACCTTCAGAAAATGTTTCACCTGATGCAACGCTGCCACCGAACAATAGGCTTTTGTAAACACTGAGACATTGAAAATCAATTTCAGCATGAAGCTCTGAATCTTTCTGACCAAAGGTATCAACCAATACGCCTTTTTCTTTGATTACCATCTGACCTTGCGGAAGACTAGCAAATACTTTTAGCATAATTGTTCGGCACAACTTGTGTTGCCACGTTGTGTCTGAAGCCCCCATTATTACCTGTTTTCCGTTCGGCATAATTATTTTTTACCTTGTTCTGAATGGGAATAAAAAGGCACGCCTTTTATAAACAATTTGAGCGCTTGCCAATATATTCCGATGACGGTTTTAATAGTCATACTTGGAATAGTTAACAATACGTTAAAAAGGCTTTTTGAGTTCAATTCAACTTTTGATAAATTAAGACTGGCAGCAAAATGTTTGACCTCTTTGTGGCAAGACAGTGTTAATTTTAACGATTGTGCAGGTTGTGATATTTCCCACTTATATTGCATATCCATGGGGTTAAAAGGAGATACATGAAAAACCTTTTCACAGTCTTCTTGTTTGGCCAAATCAACCAAATAACAATGCCTATCATTCCAAGGTGTATTGCTGACCTCGGCCAGCAAATGACTAAAGGAGCCGTCATTCTGCTGTAAATAATAAAAATTAACAGGGCTAAAATACAAACCAAAGGTGCGCGTTTGTCCTAATAGGTAAATGGTGCCCGTGAGTGGCTGTTGTGCCAGTTCTGACATTTTGTCCAGAACAGATTGTTTCAGTGGTATATCTGCATCACCTAGATAATCATTACGTTTAAATCTTAAAGGAGCCCATGATTTAGCTGAAAACCCTATTACATTCGCTTCAAGCAAATCAATTTCGTCAAGATTTAACCAGAGTAAAAATATTTGGTAAGTAAATGCATGTTTTTTTGGTACAAATCTGCTGTGGAATACACTACCTTTATATAAGGCGCTATGCACTAGAGTTTCTCGCCAAACGACTCGCATACGTTTAAAGCGCTGCGAACGCCGTCTTCGTGAAAACCATTAAACCAATATGCGCCACAAAAATGTAGTCCTTGGATACCAGATATCTCTGCCCACCTTGATTGAGCCACAATCGTTTTATTATTAAACTGAGGGTGAGAATATTGATAACTACCTAAGACTTTTTCTGGGTCAATATCTTTACTGTTATTCAAAGTCACACAAAAGGTGGTGTCCGACTGAATATTTTGTAGAATATTCATATTGTAAGTCAAAATCGCTGGCGCCTGAGATTCCCCTTCATAACCTTTAATAAGGTAGTTCCAACTTGCCCATGCTAATTTTCTGACAGGCAGAACACTCACATCTGTGTGGAGCAACACTTCGTTTTTTGAATAGGGCATATCCCCTAAAATCTCTGTTTGCAGTAAACTTGGCTCAGTAAGCATCGCCAGCGCTTGGTCACTGTGACACGCAAAAATTACCTCATCGAACAAATGTTCAGAGCTGTCTTGCAAACGGATCAGTTTCTGGTTCTGCTTATCTGTAACGGATATTACTGGACTACTAATCCTAATATTATTTTCGAAGCCAGTCGTTAGTGGTTTTATGTATTCTCTTGAGCCACCCACAATTGATCGCCACTGAGGCCTGTCGGCGATGTTTAGTAATCCATGATTATTGAAAAAGCGTAAGAAAAAAGTAAACGAGAAAGCTTTAATGTCTTCTAAACTAGTCGACCAAATTGCAGCACACATGGGAAGTATATAATTATAAGTAAAATCATCACTGAATTTGTGTCGCTTTAGGAACTCGTGAAGCGTTTCCTGTCCATAATCAATTTTATCTGCCGCACCCTTTTTACATATTTTGTTAAATTTGAGAATGCCTGTCACTATTCGCCAAAATTTTGGACGTAATATATTCCGTCTTTGAGCGAATAAACTATTAAGAGTATTACCGTTATATTCTAGGTTTTGTGATAAATTTTTAACGCTAAAACTCATTTCGGTAGCTTGAGATCGCACACCAATTTTATCCATTAATTTGATAAAGTTAGGATAGGTCCAATCATTAAAAACAATGAAACCTGTGTCTATGGCATATTGTTGATTATTTACTTCAACATCAATGGTTGCTGTGTGTCCACCGATATAATTATTTGACTCAAAAACAGTTACAGCATGCTTTTGATGAAGTAAATGCCCGCAAGTTAACCCTGAAATACCTGAACCAATAATTGCAATTTTTTTACTCATTTTTATCCTGAAGTTCTTTACGCATAGCCTATAGTATAAAATTTATCCATAACACAAGACTTGATTTGATTGGTATAGGATACCTAAATCTTCTGGCTAGAGATCAATTAAAGGACAAAATCATATTTTATTTTAGATCTTAATTCACGAGTGTGGCGTAGTGAATGTCACTAATTTCATAAGGAAAAAATTTTATATGACCCCTTGTTTCGAGATTCCTTTATTTCCTTTGTCAGCCCACCTATTACCCGGCGGAAGGATGTCATTGAGAATATTCGAGCCTAGATATGTGCGCATGATTAAAGAAGCGTGTGCAACTGATACTGGATTCGGTGTTTGTATGTTAGATTCGAAAGGTGATAAGAATAGTAATGCGCATATTTACCCAATAGGCACTTTTGCAAAAGTGATTGATTTTGATTTGTTAGACGATGGTTTTTTAGGAGTAACCGTTGAGGGCCAAGATTGTTTTAAAATTAATTCTATCACAACCCAAACTGATGAGCTGAGGGTTGGCGAATGTGAGTACATTAAGAGGTGGTCTGCTGAGAATACAAACCTTCCCATCTCACCTATGGATGATAAATTGAAGGAGATTTTTGAGAATTATCCTGAGCTTAAAGCTTTGTATTTAACACCTCGGTTCAATGATCCTATATGGGTGATTTATCGTTGGTTGGAATTGTTACCAGTGGACGCTTTACAAAAACAAGAATTTTTGCAACAAAAAAGCTGCACCAAGGCTTTAGAATATCTGACACAATTAGTGGAATGATCCTTTAACTACAAAGACTAGTATTAATTAGCTGAATCAATGATTGATGGTATAATATATGTTAGTTGGAATCTCTCAGGAAACTAGACAAATTAATTCCATAAAACCAATAGAATGTGCAGAAGAGATGTCGGAATACTTGTGTATTGTTGCAACAGATCGATGTAAGCGCTCATTTGCGAAAATATTTAGTTATTTTGCTCCACGTTTACGTTCATATGCTTTAAAGCAAATGGGCAATGAGGCGCTTGCTATGGAACTAGTTCAAGACACAATGTCTAATGTGTGGCAAAAATCTCATTTATTTAATTCAGAAAAGGGTTCACCATCGACTTGGATATTCACAATTGCCAGAAATATTCGTTTTGATATGCTTAGAAAGCAAAGAAATCGCAAAGAAGATGT
>JBNMPD010000184.1:0-5967 GCA_051276225.1 Flavobacteriales bacterium | reverse complement strand
TTTAGTTTTTAATTAGCTTATATGTAAATTGAGTAAAGTTTAAATTTAAAAGTTATTTGTTTATGTATATATGACACAGCAAAGACCATTCCAACTTATATAATAGCAGTCATTACTTACGCATAAATTTTTGCAATGACAGTTCATCCAACATTATTTGTTCTAGTTTATCCTCACGTTTTAGTTTGGCTTTATGCTGTTTATCCAGCAACATTTCTACCGCTTTACGTTTTCGCTGTTGTTCCAGCCATTGTGTACGTCTCTGGTCTGCGACCCTTGTCGCTTGACTTAAGGTATGGGTTTGCATTTCACAGGCCTTATCTAACTTACCAATAAATTGCTGATGTTGACCGAAAGTAACACTCCCGACCCCTTCTCTTGCTCGCTGCTGAGCCTGACGTAAATAATCTAAACGGTAGTTTTCTAATCCAGAAAGTTTTTGTTTATTATCTTGCGCAAACTGTTGAGCTAGCTGGAAGACCTGCACCAGTTTTTGTTCTTTACGTCGCTCCCAATCGGCGACTACTTGAAGTTGTGAATAAGCCATAATTTAAGTGCCTATAACTGAAATTATTAGTTGCATTAATTTACCCCTTACCCAAGCCACCACTTAATGTGGCCATATCAGCGGTACTATGCGCAAAGTCTATAATTTGTGTCATGCCTTGTTGTAAAAAAGCGTTAATAGCAGGTTCTGCGTTCATCGCCAAATCAATCCTTGGATCGGTGCCTTTGGTGTAGGCTCCAATACTAATCAAGTCACGGTTTCGCTGGTAATTTGAATACACCTGACGAATACGTCGCGCACCTTGAACGTGCTCTTCCGGCACCACCATAGGCATAACGCGGCTGATAGAAGCTTCTATATCAATCGCAGGATAATGGCCTGAATCGGCTAAATCTCGAGAAAGCACAATATGCCCGTCTAAAATGGCTCTTGCCGCATCAGCTACTGGGTCTTGTAAATCATCACCTTCTGTCAATACTGTATAAAAAGCAGTAATAGAGCCTTGATCTTCACTGCCATTGCCCGCTCGCTCAACCAATGCCGGTAATCTTGCAAATACTGAAGGTGGATAACCTTTAGTAGCAGGTGGCTCACCTACAGCAAGAGCTATTTCTCGTTGCGCCATGGCGTAACGTGTTAAAGAGTCAATAAGTAATAATACGTTTAAACCTTTGTCTCGAAAGTATTCGGCAATAGTGACGGCTGTTTCGCAGCCTTTAAGTCGCATAAGTGGCGAGGTATCGGCCGGCGCTGCAACTACGACAGACTTTTTACGTTCTTCTTCCCCTAGGATATCTTGAATAAATTCTTTTACTTCCCTACCCCGTTCTCCTACTAAGCCAACAACAACGATATCCGCAGAGGTACCTCTAGTCATCATTCCCATTAACACACTTTTACCGACACCGCTGCCAGCAAATAGTCCCATACGTTGGCCCAAACCCACTGTCACGATTGAATTAATCGCCCTCACCCCGACGTCTAAAGGTTGAGTGATAGGTTTGCGTAAAAGAGGATTCATTGGGGGTCGTGATAGGGGCACACGTTTTTCTGCTTTAATAGGACCTAAGCCATCCAAGGGCTGACCATTACCGTCCACAACTCTACCAAGTAATGCCATGCCTACAGCCAAACCTTGTTCACGGTTGAGTGGTTGCACACGTGAGCCAGGCACTATTCCTTTGACGGCTTCGGTAGGCATTAAATAAGTTATATTTTCTGCAAAACCGACTACTTCTGCTTCGATTTCACCTTCCATCGTTTGGATCAGGCACTGACTACCAACAGGCATTTGGCAACCCACAGCTTCAAGCGTTAGCCCTATGCCACGCACTAACTTACCGCAGGCCACGATAGGCGCTTGCGGCACTTGATCTTTGAGAAGCTTTATTCGTTCTAGCATGCTGGTTGTCATAACTTAATGGTCACTTTCACTAATATGACTCAAACCTTGTTCTAACAAGAATTTGTCAATCACATCTTTGACTCGGCGTTCCACCGTGATGTCTACTGCATTCGATTGAGTCACAATTTCACATCCACCGGCTGACAATTCAGGCGATTCAATAAAATCCCAGCGATGTTTAGCAATTTCTTCTGGACTAAAATGGTTATTAATCAACTTAATATCATCAGGATGTAAATGAATTTGATAATGTTTTTCTTGAATAGGTAACGCTTTTAAACCTTCACTTAATGCCTGAAAAATAAGGTCAGTATTAGTTTTAATCTCACTGCGTATAACGCCCTTAGCAAGACTCACAGCTAATAAAACCAATTCTTTCTCTAGGGCTTGTTCTACTTTAGAGAGAGGATTTTGAATACTGTCAATCAAGTTGACCCAACTGTTTATATGTTGCTGAATTTGTTCTTCACCAGAGGTTAATCCCTGGGTTGTGCCTTCCTCTATCCCTTTGGCTAACCCTTCTTCTTGGCCTTTGGTCATCCCTTCTTGATAACCTTGGTCATGACCTTCTTGTTGTCCTTGAACATAACCTTCGGCATGGGCCGCAGCTCTAATCGATTCAATTTCTTCTGCTGTGGGTGGTAATATCTCAACCTCAACCTCAGGCGGCTCATATTTCCAGTTTGACCTGCGATTAAAAGCATTGGTGGTGAGATCATGAGTACTTTGATTGATGTCTTCTACGTAAGGTAAATCCCATGCTGTAAACTCGTCTGTTTGTTCGCTTTTTGGTTCGTCTTTTGGCTCACTTTTTTGTTCATCTTCTTGCTCATCAACACTCATATTTTACATGCCTTAAAACTATTATCGGCTCGATTACAAGAATTCATCGCCACCACCACCGCCTAACACAATTTCACCGGCATCAGCCAAACGTCTTGCCACTGAGAGAATTTCTTTCTGTGCAGTTTCTACTTCACTCACACGCACAGGCCCCATAGCTTCTAGATCATCAAGCAGCATTTCAGCTGCACGCTTAGACATGTTTTTAGTGATTTTATCTTTAAGTTCGCCTTCTGCACCTTTAATGGCTTTGAGTAGCGTGTCTTGTTGAATTTCACGTAAGATAGCTTGAATTGCTCTATCATCAACATCAATTAAATTATCAAACACAAACATTAAATCTTGAATTTGTTGACTCATTTCTTCGTCTTGTTCACGAATGGCATCCATTAATTGACCTTCGATGCTTGTGTCTAGGTAATTCATAATATCTGCAGCAGACTTCAATCCACCCATTTTTGCCGCTTGTGTGCCCGCTTGACCAGCAAACTGTTTCTCCATGATTTCGTTCAATTCTTGTAATGCAGCAGGTTGCACTTCTTCTAAATTCGCGACTCTCATCACTAAGTCCAAACGCACTTTTTCTGGGAATTGACTAAGAATTTCTGCTGACTGGTCTGCATCTAAATATGACAGAACAATAGTTTGAATTTGTGGGTGCTCATTGCGAATAATACTTGCCACTTGTTTTGAGTCCATCCATTTCAGCGAGTCCAAACCTTTGGCGCCAGTACCCATTAAAATCTGGTCAATCAAATTAGCCGCTTTATCCTCACCTAAAGCAGAAGTAAGTGCACGTTTAACAAAGTCTGTGCTTTGGAAACCAATAGTACTGTAATTTTGAATTTCTTCGATGAAATGTTTATGCACCGCAGTAATTTTTAACTGGGTCATATCATCAATTTTCGCCATAGCGCTGCCCAGTCTTTGCACCTCTTTGGGCTCTAAATGTTTAAGTATTTGCGCCGCATCATCTTCGGTTAAACTAAGTAGTAAAATGGCGGCTTTATCAACCCCTTCTAATTTACTTACGTCATAACCAGACACATTACTTTGTTCTTCAGCCACAATTTAATCCTCAAAATGCCATATGCTAAATGTAAACTTAATCATCAAGCATCATCCAGTTTTTTACAACTTGCGAAGACAACTCTGGCTCATTTGCTACCAGGGCCCGAACTGCTTTTAGTACATCTTCATCTTTATGCAAATCTGGCAGCATAAAAGTACCATCTGCTGCAAACCCAACCTGCGACTCATCAAACTCTTCTGCCAACAGACTGATAGTCTCATCACCTAAGTCTAGTCCTTCATCAGCATCAAACTCATCTGTTTTCAAACCGTCCGGATTAATTAGTTTACGCACCATGGGCCGCACAACTACCATAATAAGCAAAGCAATAATAAAGATACCGCCGCCAAGTTTAATCAAAGGTATAAACTTAGGGTCTTCCCAGAATGGAATATCAACCGCTATAAATTCGTCCTCACGATTAAATGGGATGCTCACCACTTCTAAAGAATCCCCACGGGTTACATCGAATCCGATACCACCTTGCAATAAGCGGCGAATATCCAATAATTCAGCCTGTGCTCTGGGTGCTATTGATTCTGTGCCGTCTGCGGCAGTGCTGGTCACATAATCTAATGCAACGGAAACGCTTAAACGGCGGATCACACCCACTTGTTGTTTAGTATGACTCACAGTGGTGTCTAATTCGTAGTTTCGAGTTTCTTCTTTATGGTTACGTCCGGGACTTTGCTGAGTTGAATTGCCATTGGCACGTTCAGGAATGTTAGCGTCTGTTGGAGGTTGATTGGTAAGCGCCCCAGGTATACCAGCAATAAAACCTCCCACACTGTTTTCTTCCACTGTCATCTCACTGCGAATAGCGGGTAAGTCAGGATTATAACTACGCTGTGTTTGCTCTATAGATGTAAAATCCATACTCACATCAGCTTGAGCTGTATAATTACCTAAACCCAATACTGGAATAAGAATGGAGTCGATTTTTTCAATGTAGGCACTTTCCCGCTTTTCTTCTAATTCGTATTCTTTGCGCGAACGAGCTGATTCGGCTCCTTGGGATCCCGAGTTCAACAAGCGGCCGTTACTGTTAGTCACTGTTACTCGGTCAGGCTCTAAACCTTGTACCGCTGAGGCAACAATGTCGACAATAGAATTAACTTCTCCATTTGCAATCATCGACCCACGTCGGGTGGTAACAACAACCGTTGCGCTGGCTTTTTTCTCGCGACGAGCAAATACATTTTCTTTAGGTAAGGCTAACAACACTTTTGCTCGAGAAACGACCGTCATTTCTTCAATAGTTCTAGCAATTTGTTGTTCCCTGGCATGTTTCAAGCGAACTTTTTCAACTCGCTGACTCACACCAAACCCCATGTCTTGCATAATGATATCTACACCCGCCGTATCACCTTGGGTAATACCTTGGCGTGTCATGCCTAATTTAATTCTTTGATATTGTTCACTACTGACATAAACAATATTGCCTTCTAAACGGTAATCAACTTGCGCTTCATCTAGGTAGTCAAGGGTCTCAATTAGCTCTTGTGTTTCCATCCTTGCCAAGGGACGATAATCTGGCTCTTGGGCCCATATCAATATAAACGCTGCAATCGCCACACATATGACTAAAGCAATAATTAAAGTAATTTGACGCACCATATCGGTATTGCCGATTGAGTCCATAAAACCAGATTTTTGTTCAGCACCTGCGTTATCTGAGTACATATCCGTACTCATATCACTCATTGCCAGTTCTGTTCCTGATGCTTCAGCCACTAGTTAGCTCCTAAACTGGCATACTCATAATTTGTTTATAGGCTTCAAGCACCTTGTTTCGTACTTGAATAGTCGCTTCGAATGCAATACCTGACTTTTCTTTGGCAACCATTACATCAGCTAAACTTAAACTTTTGTCGCCCATTTCAAATGCAATGGTCTGCCTTTTTGACTCTAACTGCATATCATTTACGTTACCGATAGCATTACTCAGTAAATCAGCAAAATTTTGTGAAGAAGGATTACCCTGAATAGCATTGGGCTGACCCAAGCCCAGTTGTGTTTCCGAGGCCATGCCTTGCATTTCTTTGTAAAGTGATTGTGCTTTGATATCCATAAGATGCTCCGCTTGCAAAAGACGTGATGTGTAGTTTAAGTTAACTACATAACTACCTACCTACCTAC
>JBNMPD010000183.1:0-6049 GCA_051276225.1 Flavobacteriales bacterium | reverse complement strand
ACACAGTTTGAGGTGGACGCCACCGAATATGCGTCAGTAACACGCTTATCATCAGCCTCTACTAAAGTTACACTTAGAACCACCGGCACTTATTTCAAACACACCATTGACTGGTGTCAGTGAAACTCCAACCTGACCCTCTACAAATTTCCCAAATGGCTCAAAAATTGATTGTGTTGCATGAAGTGGCCTCATTAGTATGAAATGGAACACTGCCGTTTTCAGCCGACACACCCGCCACAACTATTCAGTAAAAACACAGTGAAAAGAGAGTGCATACGCATTGAAATCATCCATTTATAATTTGTTTTAAATATTGAAAAAGCTCACGAGATGCTTTTGGTGGCTTATTTTCTGCTAGCTGCTTATTTGCTTGACGCACATATTGCCGCATTTTTTGCCGATCGAGCAGTGGATAATCAGCAATAGTCGACTCGATTTTGCTATCACCTTCGTTCAAAATGGCGTCTCTGAGCATTTCAGTTCCGTGAAAAGCATCATTTAATTTTTTATGAGCCGATTTAATATTATTCAAAGCTTGCTCAATTGGGGCAATATCGATGTTTCGCATTATCTTGCCGATCAATTGTAGCTGGCGACGATAACCTTCTTTTTTGCGCAAAATTTTGCGTGCAAGCATCACCGCGTCAAGCAATTCGGG
Organism: Flavobacteriales bacterium; assembly: GCA_051276225.1. Classification (GTDB taxonomy): domain Bacteria; phylum Pseudomonadota; class Gammaproteobacteria; order Enterobacterales; family Alteromonadaceae; genus Paraglaciecola. The sequence goes on along the minus strand of JBNMPD010000183.1, from coordinate 5,388 downwards.
GTCCATAGGGATCTTAGCCAAAGAAGATTGTCCGAGATGAACCAAAGACTCTCCTAATTTTTGCATTGCAACCATCTGAGCTTTTATTTGGGTTTTACTGAGTTGTTCGTTTTCTTCACTGACGTCGAATTCATCTTCAACGTCTTTGTTTTTTTTAGGGGCGACCATGGGTTTATCTTTAGTGATACACTATTGCCAGATTGTAACCTCCCAAGCGAGAATAAACTACACGCAACATTATTAGAAACTCAGTCTGTGTGATGTTTATACGCACTGAGTTGAAAATATTAGTGTAGCCAAATAATGAAGGCCTTATGCAACAACAATTAGCTGAAATACAAAACATAGTAGAAGACGTTTTAAAATTAGCCAAAGACAAAGGCGCGACACAGGCCGAGGCCAGTATGTCTAAAGTCGAAGGCATCGCAGTATCTTCTCGTTTAAAAGAAGTGGAAACCGTTGAGTTTACTAACGACGGCGGTTTGGGTATTACTGTATATCACGGTAAGAAAAAAGGCAGCGCCTCGACAGCTGATTTATCGCCCCAAGCGTTAAGGCTTACAGTAGAAAAAGCCATTGAAATAGCTAAGCATACCGGTGACGACGACTGCTCTGGTTTAGCTGAAAAAGAACTCATGGCATTTGATTTCCCTGATTTAGATTTATATCACCCTGTAGAGCTGGATACTGATCATGCAATACAGCAGGTGATTGCCGCTGAAACCAGTGCATTAAATGTAGACCCACGCATCACCAATTCAGATGGCGCATCTTACAATGCTAATTTAGGTACAAAGGTATATGGCAATAGCCATGGCCTTATTGCCGGATATGACAGTAGTCGTTACAGCATGAGCTGTGTAGTAATTGGTGAACAAGACGGCGATATGCAGCGAGATTATAGCTATACCGTGAGTCGTGAAGTAGGTAACTTGACGAGTCCAGAACAATTAGGTCTTGAGGCTGCACAGTTAACCTTGAGCAGACTAGGTGCCAGAACAGTTAAAACTTGTAAAGTGCCGGTATTGTTTGATCGTGAAATTGCCTCTGGTTTATTCGGACATTTTATCAGTGCCATCAGCGGTGGTAGTGTGTATCGAAAATCATCTTTTTTATTAGATAAATTAGGCCAGCAAGTACTACCTAGTTGGCTTAATATCACTGAACGTCCACATATATTAAAAGGGTTGGCCAGCTCTCCTTTTGACCATGAAGGTGTTAAAACACAAAATATGGATGTAGTTAGCAATGGTTTGCTGAATCACTATCTGTTAACCAGTTACTCCGCTCGAAAACTTAAAATGCAAACCACAGGCCATGCAGGTGGCGTACACAATTGGTTTATTCAACATACCGGTGAATCCGATAAAGAAATGTTAGCCAAACTAGGCACAGGTTTGTTGGTCACTGAACTGATGGGTCAAGGTGTTAATATTGTTACCGGCGATTACTCTAGAGGTGCAGCAGGATTTTGGGTTGAAAATGGCATTATCCAACATCCCGTTCATGAAATTACCATCGCAGGTAACTTAGCCGATATGTTGATGAATATTGTTGCCATTGGCGCCGTGCAAGAAACCCGCGGAAGTGTGCAAACAGGTTCAGTTTTAATTGAAAATATGCAGGTGGCAGGAGAATAACTCTTCCGCCAATTAGGCCTGAACTTAGGCCTAAGCTAACGCTTCAACACTTTCATCAACTAATTCACAGGCTGCGCCACTAAATCGTGAATTTCTAATAGTGAAGGCAATCTAAACTCCTCTTGATAAAACAGTCTGTTTAACCTTCCAAGCAGGTTAACAGTTCTAGATTGGTCATGGGCTTTACGTCGATGTGCACTTTGTGATTGTAAAAACTCCCAAGGTTTTAAATCCCATTGTAGAATTTGCTGTGAACAAATCTGTTGGTCTTGCATACAGCTAAGAATACGTTCTGTTTTACTCTCACTAGTAGCAATAGCAACTTTACTATAGATATCACTAACAGGTACTCCGATCGATTCAATTGCATAATTAATCGCTGCCCAAACTTGATCGTGATCAGGATGAACTCCTTTAGGAGCGAAATAACCCATCACTTCCCATTCTAATTCTGCGTTGCCCACTGCTATCGAACTGCCAGCCAGAGGAGAATAGGATAAATCTGGCATAGCACCAATATTGTAGGCATCAACTGATAAGCCTATGTTGATAGCAATGTCATCCATGTTCTTTTTATCTAGATAGATCGCTTCAAAAGCACTGCGTTTAACACCCATCCAACCATGTACAATGGGTTCTTGAGCAGCGAAGTCGCGAACATCATCAGGCAAATCCTCTCCATATTTATCAATAAATAACGGTGTTGGATCTAATTGCACATGCTCATCTGGCACCCAAACTTCGTATTCTTGTCTGTTATCACCTTTGCCACGACTTTTAATCCCATAAGACAAGTTGAGCGGTCGACAAATGCTTCTGTCTTCGTCAACCTGATGAAAGAACTCCGAGCGAAAACGTTTGATAAAAGGTGCATCTAAGCCTGCAATCGCAGCAGTAGGATAACGAAATCCAATATCGCTATTATTGACAATATAAAAACCCGGTATTTCCCGCTGCAAAATACTCTTCACACCCACAAAAGATTGATAGTCTTTTACTATCACACTCCTCTCTGGCTCGATGGTCAACCTTCGGCCATCAGCAGTGATAAATTTTGGGGTTTTGTGATATACATAGTCATTTAGGCCAAGGCTTTGCGCATAAGAATTTCTGACCATAGCCAGCTCACTGAAAAGAGTACTGTGATTTCGAATATGCTTGAAAAGAGGTCTATGTTGAACCATAAATGTTCTACTGATTTATATTTATCGTTGTGAATTGCTGATTATTTATATGAGGTTGCACAAAAAATTACAAGTAATGAAGGCTTTAATAATAAAAAAGTTGGGATTTACCCAACTTTTTTAGCAAAAAACCCAACATTATATAGCTTTGATATGGAATTTTCCGACATCCACTTGGATGACTTCTACTCGCGTGCCAGCAACCAAGTTTTCTCTGGCTATTAGTTTCCAGTTGATACCTGAATAATGATAGTCAGGTGTCAATTCTGGAGCCACATCTTCAACTAAAACAAACTTATGACCCACCAAATCACTTTTAACCTTCGTTGTGTCAACGTCAGTTTGGATACTTTTTAAAGGCTTCCATAACAAAACAGCTGACAAGGCAGTTAAAAGGCCAGTACTAAACATGGCCGCTAACATCGTATCTGGAATAATACCCGCATATAATAAACCTGCAGTTACCACCGCTGCACAACCCACAAAAAACAGCACAAAAGTTGAAAAACCTAGTACAACTACTTCTAAGGCTAATAAAAGAATGCCAAGAATAAGCAAAACTTCAGCTAAATTGTCGGATGCCCAGCCCATACACTACCCCTTATTTAACTGATTAATAATGGTCATTGCTTGTGTCACAACGCTGGCAGCCTCGGTACTGCTATCAGGCAATAATACGACTGACGACTCTTTGGCTATTGCATGTTTTGCTTCAATTGCTTTAGTGGCCAAATCTAATTGAATGGCTTTTTGCCCTTCTTCTGTGGCAGCCGCTTGACCCACCTGACGCAATGCTTCGGCCTGTGCCGTAGCAACTGCGACTATGGCCTTTGCTTCACCCTCTGCACGTAATACTTGTTCTTCTTTATCTGCTTCAGCAGCTAATACGACCGAAGCTTTTTCACCTTCCGCACGGTTAATCGCTGCTTGCCTATCACCTTCCGACTCTAATATTTGTGCTCGCTTTACTCGTTCAGCTTTCATCTGTGCTTCCATAGCTTCCATCACAGATTGTGGCGGCACAATATCTTTAATCTCATAACGAAGTACCTGAATACCCCAAGGACCCGCAGCATCATTAATAGCAGCCACTATATTGGTGTTTAGCACATCCCTTTCTTCAAAGGTCTTATCCAGCTCCATTTTACCTAACTCAGAACGCATAGTGGTCTGTGCGAGTTGTGTTACAGCAAACAAGTAATCATCTACGCCATATGTGGCTTTATAAGGGTCAAGTACGCGAAAATACAGGACGCCATCGACGTGTAGTGAAATATTGTCTTTGGTGATAGCGCTTTGTTCTGGCACATCAACCGCCTGCTCTTTTAGTGAACGGTTAGCAGAAATTCGGTCTACAAAAGGTAGGATAAAATTAAGACCGGCTTCTTTGCTCGATTGGAATTTACCAAATCGCTCAATCACAAAGACACGGTTTTGTGGGACAAATTTAATTGAATTTTTAAGTAGAACCACCACAAACACTAAAATGAGGGTTTGTGCGGACAAAATGTAATCGAGTAATACTTCCATAACTGGCTTCCTAATTCGACGCGGCGATACTTACCGCTCTTCATATGTATGGCCAATTTGTCATTATTTCAAGTTATTCGTCAAGCACTTTTGTTGTCTACTCTGGGACCAAATGACTCAATCAAAAAATATATTAATACACGTGCACCCTTATTTTACGTTTTTATTTAATTAGCTTACTCTCCCATTTTTATCTTAAATGATGGGGATGATTCAACCACCACTTTTTAGATCACCAAGACGTTAGTGAATGATGATTACGATAGGTATTCGGAGATAAACCGGTCCAATGTTTAAACGCCCGAGAAAACGTTGCTAATTCAGTAAAACCTAGCGCCAAACCTATTTGAGCTATGGTTAAGTCGGCCTGCTCAAAAAGGTAAATGGCTCTGTCGCGTCGAGTGTTGTCCTTTAGTTGCTGAAAACGACTACCTTCAACGATTAATTTTCGACGTAAGGTTCTTGATGTCATATTTAACTTTGCGGCCACATTATCGAGATTAGATCCTTTACCCAACAAAGAGCTCTCTAAAATCCTTATCACCTGAGCACTGCAAGTATCGTTATAAGATTGTTTTTTAAACCATTGTAATGGGATCTGATTAGCGTATTTCACCCATTCTTCTGGGGTTTGTACCACAGGTAGGTCTAAATATTTGGCGTCAAACACCAGCATATTGTCTGTGCTTTGATAGATACAAGGGCAAGGAAACATCAATCTGTATTCCTCGTGGTGAGTCGGTTTCCCATGTTTCACATGAATTTGGCTTAGTGGGATGACTCTACCCACTAGCCAACTTGGAAAGCGATGACAAATTAACAACAATAATTCAGTCAACACACTATTCGGTGAAGTTCTGTCACTGTTTGACTTAAAGTTAGCATTCACACTTACACATACTTGTGAACTTCGCCTCTCAACCTTAATTTGTAATTGGTCGCCTGTTAGGTTGTAAAAGACCACACTATAAGCCAATGCTTCTGTAAGGGTTTTACACCTAATTAAGCGTTCAGCCAATAAATTAAACATGCCT
>JBNMPD010000182.1:0-6130 GCA_051276225.1 Flavobacteriales bacterium | reverse complement strand
GAAGGCGTACTTCGCCCTGCTTACGAGGCTGATGAATGGAAGTTGATTGTAACAGGTGCCTTATTGGGTATGGGAGCTGGATTTATACAGCTATATATAGTGTTTATGTAGTAAAGCTTCACTATTCTAAATTTAAAGTTAAAAATTAATCTAATTCTTTATCTTTAACGTAGTTTCAATTATGAAAACTATAATACTTGTTTTACTTATTATGAAATGTACCAATGTGTCAGCCCAATGGAAAGTTGACTTTTCCAGTGCCGAAGAACTCAATTATTGGTATCGAATTAACGATAGCGTAATGGGAGGCTTGTCCCAGTCTAATTTGCGTGTGGTTGATAAGGTTGCATACTTTGAAGGAGAACTTTCCTTAGAGAATAACGGCGGGTTTGCCTCTGTAAGGCGAACCGGACCCGTTTCACTAAAAAGTGGTAATTTGCCAATTTCATTAGAAATTAATGGTGATGGGCGAAGTTATCAACTGCGTCTCAGAACTAACCAAGGATTTGATGGCGTCGCGTATGTAGCTACGTTTTCTAGCAACCGCAGTCAGTGGCAATCCTTGACCTTCACGGAACAGAGTTTTGTAGCTGTATTTCGTGGGCGTATTGTCAGAGATGCCCCAGATTTGTCATTTTCTGACGTCAAACAAATAGGTTTTATGCTTGCGGATAAACAACCTGGTTCATTTCAGTTGGCGATAAAAAACATTAGCCAATAACATCAGCTAATAAAATCAGTCAATAAAATAGCTAAACAATACAAGAATTAAAATCTTTAAATATCAACTAACTTTTATCTAATAGGTTAAAAATACCTATGAGAGATAGCGTCAGTTTATGTTTTGGGGCAAGTATTATGAGTGGTTTTTTTGCTTGATGTGACTCGCGCATTTTAACAGACTGGCCAATGTATTCTGATAAGACTGGAAAACCTTCAGCAATTAATTCATCAACGATTTGTTTCGGTAAATTTGCGTTTGTCATATATTGATTCGCAATGATCCCTTCTATTTCCAAATCTTCATTATGATCTTCTTTTATTTCTGTAATCTTTCGTTGCAGGCTATATAACCCTTGACGAGCGAAATCGTCACAATCAATAGGTATTAAACATCGTTGTGCTGCAATGAGGGCTGACATGCTGTAAAAGTTGAGTGCTGGTGCGGTATCGATAAATATATGCTGGTAAGTATCTTTTAGAGAATCTAACGCTTCTCGTAGTTTATAAATTTTATGCCTACTGTCTAACTCGCTTTCTAACTCAGTTAAACGTTCTGAGCCAGCAATAATATCAAGGTTTTCGACTTGTGTTGCACAGCAAAAGTCACTTGCGGGGCGACGCTGCAGATGAAATGTAATCGTTTGTTCAAACAAATCAGCTATGCTGCTGTTTTTAGGTAGATCAGTGACATTCAGATAGGACGTACTATTACATTGAGTATCAAGGTCAATGAGTAACGTACGATAACCTTGGCTTGCAGAAATAGCGGCAAGATTGACTGCTAAGCTTGACTTACCAACGCCACCTTTTTTGTTAAACAACACTCTGATCATTTTTTAACCTCGGTTAATACTTTAACCATGTCATATTATTAAAGAAGCAAAAGCTAAATTTTCAAATACTTGTACTAGAGGCGAACATTATGTCAATCTATCAGACAGATTGACATGTTCCATCATCTTTTTTGGTAATAATAAAATGAAAACGGCTCAACGTATATTGATAACTGCCCTTGATATCTTTAATCAACAAGGCGAAAACAACGTTAGCAGTGTTGAGATTGCAATGGAATTAGATATCAGTCCTGGCAATTTGTATTACCATTTTAAAGGCAAAGAAGTCATAGTTTTGGCATTATTTGATCTTTATCAAGAACAATTACGCGCTATTCTTGATGCTCCAAATAACCAAGATAAGGCATCTCTAAGCATTGAGGATTTCTTTTATTACCTTTACCTGATTATTGATAAAAATCATTTATTTCGATTTTTGTATCGTAATCCTACCGATTTAACTGATAAATACCCCCGAGTTGCCAAAGGTTTTATCAGATTGATGACCGCACAAGAACGTTGCGTCACTGAACTTTTGGCGCACTTTGTGACCCAAAATAGTATGACTGCTACTGCTATTCAGTGTCATCAAATGGTCGAGATCATTGGCTTGGTTTTTAACCAATCGGCAAATTACTACGCTTTGAAAGGCTACGATATCAATGACGATGAATATTTATATAAAAGTTTATCAGCCATATTATTTGCGTTATTGCCATACATTAATATTGAACCGGGTGAGCTACATCGTTTGCAAGAAGCGATAGTTAATCGTGAATTTTCCAATGAAGAAGAATAATAAATAAAGACATATTGTATCTCAGTTAAAAAGGATAACGTTTTGAGTAAAAAACTAAAATTTCTTGATAAGACCTTTTGGATTACTGAGTCTGAAGATAACCCTAAACATGTTGCCACTTTGCAATTGTTGAAAATGCCAGATGATGCACAAAGTGATTATGTTGACAAGTTACTAGCAGAATTACGTACTTTTGATCAAGCGACGGCTCCCTTCAATTGTCGAGTAAGTAGTGTGATGGGTTACCCAATTAAGTTTGTTCCTGTTGACCAGTTAGATATGCACTATCATGTTCAACTGCATATTGTTGATGATTTGAATAATAAGCCTGCCTTGAACATATTTGTTGCTAGCTTGCATGAAACTTGGCTAGATAGAGATAAACCACTTTGGCAATTTCATTTAATTAAAGACAATAATACCGAACACTTCGCTTTATATATCAAAATTCATCATATGTGTGGTGACGGTAGCACGCTGATTCGTTGGTTTCAGGCTGGTTATAGCCAAAGTCCCATTGAAAAGGGTTTTGTACCTGTTTGGTCAATGGACCGAACACAAAAAAAACATCATAAAACATCCTGGTTCAAAGCAGTATTTGGCGGCATGTGGGGTTTTTTAATGGCTGTTAAAGATTTAACTTGGATCTGGTTTAGGCTTTTGCTGAAGCTACTTAGGATAAATAAAGATTATATGCCGTTGCCTTTCACAGGCACTAAAACTGTGCTCACCGGACAGGTGAAAAAAGGCCGTGCAGTGGCTACTTTAGATATCGATTTTAAGCGGGTTAAAACCTTGAGTAAGCGTTTAAGAGCGTCAGCTAATGAAGTAATGTTATGTGTGTTTGATATCGCGGTGCATAGACAACTGTCAGACTTTGGGCAGACCTTTGAAAAAGCGTTATATACCAACATGCCTATTAATTTGCGTAGACCTGGTGAGACAACTTATGGCAATAAAATTGCAATAGTACCTGTGGAGTTAGCCCATGGGCATACTGATCCTTACCTCAGACTCAGAGAAATCATTGAAAACCACCGAAAAGTTAAAAAGGCTGCGAAGTCTTCTCATCCTGCGTCATTCAGTTATTACACATTATTAATCCAGGCCTATGCCATTATGTTCGAAATGTTGGGGTTATCGAGTTGGGTCAAACCTATCGCTAATATTTTGGTATCAAATATGCCTGGACCCCCTGACGTAATGTACTTTAAAGATAGTCAACTGCTTGCTACTTATCCTATCTCTACCATTACCCCTGGTGGAGGTGTGAACATCACAATGGTGACTTATAATGGCCAAGCCAACATTGGACTTGTTTGCTGTAACAATAATATCGATAGTTTAGAGCCACTGGCAATTTACTGTCTTGATGCTTTTGATATGTTGGAAAGATGTATCGATGACCCCAGTCTCAACATTGACGATATTGGTAAAAAAATGAATGAAGAGTTTGCGCCAATTGTTAATGATAAAGTTTTCAATAATTGAGCGGATTAGACGAAACAACACTTACAAACCTCATAATAATTAACCATGACCAATAAACATAATTATTCTAGTTATACTATTTCGGTTGACTCGCTGGTGAATGCTATATCTGGAGATAAACCAGAAAAGCCTTCTCTTTACAAAGATGCTGCTGATTATTTTAGACATGCACCTGCCAATAAAAAAAAACTGGCTCAGTTAAATGCCGAATTAAAAAATGTAACGTTAGCACTACAAACGCAGGATAACGAAAATGCTCGGATATTAGAGCAACAAATAGAGCATTTAAAACAACAGTACGAGACTGAATATTTAAGTCAAGAGTATTATAGAACACGTAGATTGAATGATGCAATTAGTGTGTGTTTAGAAATTTTATCTTTAAGTGAAGGTGCAGATTTTGATGAAACTCAACTAAAAACTGCAAAGTTTCTTACTACAATGGTACTTTTTTCTCCTGAAAAAGGCAAAAAACTTGCCGAGTTACATCACAGTTTAAAGCCTGCATATAAAGCGGTTTTAGGCTTAAGGCTGTTGGACAAGTTGGTTAGCGATGGTGTGATGAAAAATGCCTATGTTTTGAAAAATCATGACGCCGATAAGCGTTATCAACATGATAAAACTAATTACGAATGTTATACCCAAGCCGTTATTATGCCCATTATACTTGCTGCGATATTTCAAGATGTTGGTCTAGAGCATCCTGCATTAAGAGAATTGTTAGAAGGTAAAGAGGGGGGCAAAGACAGGTTTCGATTGTTAGAAAAGCAAGAACGCGAAAAAATGTCTGCTTTAAATTATCAACATACTTTAGACTACCTTAAAAATGGCTTGGGTTGTCAACAAGCGAGTGCTGAAACAGGTAATGATATCGCTGAGTTTGATGAAGTAGAGCAAAAGCGACTTAAATTTCAATTAAGCTTAGTACTTGATGTTAAGTCTCTAAAACTCGGTACCAGTGAAATCATAAAAATCCCACAAATATATGCCTCTATCATTTTTTCCACTAAACGAGACTATCAACGTAAATACTTGCCTACTGCATCGACACTGATATCCCAGTTAGCAGTCAAAAAGGTTTTGAGTCCTAAGGTGTCTGAAATTTTTATCAACATAGTAGGATTGTTTCCTTTGGGTTTTGGTATCGCATACATTGCCCAAGACAAAAACGGATATGATTTAAACTTTTATGAATATGCAATAGTCACAGGGTTAAATCCTCCAAGACCTGATCACGCTATCTGTAGGCTGGTGACAAGAAAGTTAATGTTTTTGACTCGTGGTAAAACGGATGTAGTCACAAAAAACCAAAACTTACATTTTGAATTCGCTAGAAAGAAACTAGTCAAAATTGACTCAAAACGATTAACTGAAATTATGAAAAAGTTATCCCATAATTATAGTATTAAAGATAGTAAGCCAATCATTCCTTATTATTGGGAGCCTCACACATACTTTTGTGTTCAGGGAAACCAAAAATTATGGAGCGATGATGGTTGACGATGCAGCCCCAATCTTTTTATCTGTTAGGTTCATAGGGCATTAACAACCTAGATTTTCTAGGTTCAGCAAACTAATGACAAGTTCACTGGAATAATAAAATTATTGTACTTCGGATCCCATTTTATAAACCGTGGATCCAAATATGTCTGCGTATTTTTTGATGACTTTGCAGCCAGGTTTAGCCTCACCATGACCTGTATTTGTCTCTTTTCTAATCATGGCTAGATTAGGTCAGTAAGTTAGCTTGAAGTGCGTAGCAAGTTTAAATGAGTGCGCAGCAAATTTGAATGAGTCTGCAAGCACAACGCTGTCATTATGCTCATCAGTTATTATAAGCCTTGCTGAATAAGTCATGCCCGCATTAACATCTTGAACCTGGCAATAACCTAACAAAGGTTCAATTGTCCATTTACTTTCGTCTACCGTTCCATCATTTTAGGTCCAGCAAACGTATACATTGCTTATGCTAACGAAGTCTATCTGGTATGAAGATGCGGTATAAAACCATCTTAAAATTTGAATCGCAAGTGACCTTTTTCAACTATGACTTTTTTACCATATTGGATAAAAAGACTTTCTTCAAAGTCATTTATATCCAAGTTGTATTGCATGTCTTCACCGGCGGCTAATCCAACAATGATGCTTTCTATCTGAGGTTTGTGGTAATCCAGTACCTTTTGTTTGCTGCCACTTAAATATACTTGCAAATAACTGTTAGCCTCAGAAGCAGTCGTGCCAGTCATAATATTAAATGCCGTTTTCATTGTGCCCGTCACCATAG
>JBNMPD010000181.1:0-6154 GCA_051276225.1 Flavobacteriales bacterium | reverse complement strand
CAAAAAACATTGGATTATTTGGTCAACGAATTTAAACAACTTGGCTACCAACCCGGTAATGGTGACAGTTATTTACAACCGGTAGAATTAATTGAAATGACCGCTGACCCGGATATGACCATGACCATAGGCAAAAATAACTTCACTTATAAAGAAGGTATGATGGCCTCTACCAGCCGAGAACAGGCTAAAGTCGAATTAAAAAATTCAGAAGTGGTCTTTGTTGGTTATGGTGTCAACGCACCTGAATACGATTGGAATGATTACCAAGGCCTAGATGTAAAAGGTAAAACAGTGGTTATTTTAGTCAACGACCCCGGCTTTGAAAATCCGCAAGGTGATAAATTTCAAGGTAAAACCATGACTTATTATGGCCGCTGGACTTACAAATATGAAGAAGCCAGTCGTCAAGGTGCTGAAGCCGCTATTATTGTTCATGAAACCCAACCCGCATCTTATGGTTGGACAGTGGTTGCTAATAGCTGGAGTGGCCCACAGTATGGTCTGGTAAGTAAAAATGGAAACGCTGACAGGGTAGCAGTAGAAGGTTGGTTAACCACTGAATCAGCACAGCAAGTATTTGCTGATGCAGGTCTCAATTTTACTGAAGAAAAAACCAAGGCAGTATCAGGCCCCTATCACAAAAGCTTAGGCCTGAATGCCTCAGTAACCGTTAACAACAGCTTTAAAAAGTCCACCAGTTACAACGTTATTGCTACTTTACCCGGTTCTGAAAAACCTGACGAACACCTCATATTCTCTGCTCATTGGGATCACTTAGGCAAAGATGAAGGTAAAGACGGTGATCAAATTTATAATGGTGCCCATGATAATGCGACAGGTATAGCTGCTAGCCTAGTTATGGCCAAAGCTTATTCAGGGTTAACTATCAAACCGAAACGTTCAAGTACCTTTTTGATGGTCACTGCAGAGGAGCAAGGCTTGTTGGGTTCGAAATATTATTCAGAACACCCGATTATTCCTTTAGCTAAAACGGTTGCCAATATTAATATGGATGCCATGAGTGTCTTGGGCAAAACTAAAGATGTGGCAGTGATTGGCATGGGTAAGTCTGAGTTAGAAACTTATCTTGAAAAAGCCGCGAAGCGCCAAGGCCGTTATTTAGTTCAAGAAGGTCGCCCAGAAGCCGGTTATTATTATCGTTCTGACCATTTCAGTTTTGCCAAACAAGGTGTGCCAGCACTTTATGCAAAAGGAGGTGAAGAGCCTATCGATGAAGCGACGGCTGAGTATCGTAAACGAACTAATGTGATTGTCACAGGTTGCTATCATCAAGTGTGTGATAAATACCGCGAAAACTGGGACTTATCCGGTATTCAGCAAGATGCGCAATTATTATTTGAAGTTGGGTATGATCTTGTCACATCCGATGATTGGCCTAATTGGGCCGATAGTAGTGAGTTTCAAAGAAAAAAGTAGCGCGACTTTTTTTACCACGCTCTGAGTAAAGTTTATGACTTGGAGCGTGTACTTGATTGTATAAAACACCCTTTCGTCTTACTAATAGCCAACAAGTGTAAGAAAATAACACTTTCCCCTTGCTTTTTTCGCTCAGGCTGGCAAATTCATGTGCGTGATTGAACCAACAAAAATAACAAAATTCGTCGCGATATCAGACTTGGCTCAATAGAATAGCCAAGCCCCTATAACTAGCAATTTAGAGAATTATTTTTATGTGTGGTATTTTCGGTATTCTGGGTATCAAAAGTGATGCAGCAGAACTTAGAACGCAAGCGTTAGAGCTTTCCAAATTACTCCGCCATCGCGGTCCTGATTGGTCAGGCATTTGGAATAATGATAATGCAATTTTATGTCATGAACGTTTGGCGATAGTCGACGTCGACACAGGCGCTCAACCGCTAATAAGCCGCGATAATAATCAAGTGTTAGCCGTAAATGGCGAAATTTATAATCACAAATCATTAGAAGCGGCACTCGAAACGCCTTATGACTTTAGAACCAAGTCTGATTGTGAAATAATTCTACCTTTGTATCAGCAAAAAGGTTTAAGTTTCATTGATGAGTTGCAAGGCATGTTTGCCTTTGTTTTATATGACCAAGAAAAAGATGCCTACCTTATTGCACGTGACCATATGGGCATTATTCCGCTTTACACGGGTTATGATGAACACGGTAACTTGTATGTCGCATCTGAAATGAAAGCTTTAGTGCCTGTGTGTAAAACCGTACAAGAATTTCCTCCTGGGCATTATATGTGGAGTCAAACTGGCGAACTGACCAAATATTATCAGCGCGACTGGATGGACTTCGAGAATGTTAAGAATAACGAAACTAATTTAGAAGACTTAAAGACCGCCTTCGAAAAAGCGGTTAAATCTCACCTTATGTCTGACGTACCTTATGCAGTATTATTGTCAGGTGGTTTGGACTCATCTTTGGTATCAGCTATTGCGGCTAAGTACGTCGCTAAACGTGTTGAAGATAATGACCAATCTGATGCCTGGTGGCCACGCCTGCATTCATTTGCCGTAGGTCTTGAGGGTGCACCCGATCTTATTGCGGCAAGAAAAGTTGCTGATATGATTGGCACAGTGCATCACGAAATTCACTTCACTATTCAAGAAGGTTTGGATGCAATTCGTGATGTGATTTATCATCTTGAAACCTACGACACCACTACTATTCGTGCCGCGACCCCAATGTATTTGATGACCCGTAAAATCAAAGCGATGGGCATTAAAATGGTATTGTCGGGTGAAGGGGCAGATGAAATATTTGGTGGTTATTTGTATTTCCACAAAGCACCGAATGCTAAAGAATTCCATGAAGAAACAGTGCGTAAGTTAGACCGTTTGCATCTCTTTGATTGTGCTCGAGCAAATAAATCAACCTCTGCTTGGGGCGTAGAAGCACGCGTGCCATTTTTAGACAAAGAGTTTTTGGATGTGGCTATGCGCCTTAACCCACAGGATAAAATGTGTCTTGACGGTAAGATGGAAAAATGGATTTTACGTAAAGCGTTTGACAATAACGAATATTTGCCCGCCGAAGTATTGTGGCGTCAAAAAGAACAATTTGGCGACGGTGTAGGTTATTCATGGATTGATTCAATCAAAGAATTTGTTGATACAAAAGTAGACGACCAACAACTTGCTTCTGCCCAGTTTAGATTTCCAACCAATACCCCTGACACCAAAGAAGGTTACTTCTACCGCACCATTTTTGAAGGTTATTTTCCGCAAGAAACAGCGGCAAAATGTGTTCCAGGAGGTAAGTCTATCGCTTGCAGTACTGTTGAAGCCTTGGAGTGGGATGAGAGTTTTAAAAACAATGCCGACCCATCTGGTCGCTCAATGAAGAGCATTCATGGTAAAGGCTAAGGTCATAAACAAACCACGTTAGCGAATAACATCAAGAAGATATAAAACCAGAGTAAGTCACTCTGGTTTTTTTATGGCTCAGTAGGACTAAGCATTTTGCCGTCAAACCATAATTCTTTCCTGTGCAACGGCGTTTTTTCTGGTAAAAAAGTATTTTCTAACTGATAAAAGGTTCTTTTTTCAATCTCTGATTTATCAATATTATCTTTATAATGATCTAAGAATAACGCTTCAAACTTGCCATTTTCAATCGCTTTCTCTAACCCTTTTTCAATTAGGTTGGCTAAGGGCACACTTCTCTTATTCACAAAAAAGTAAATAGCCGAAGGATAGTGTATCCCAAGAGTTGGCTGAATCTGAATTCGATTTACCACATCATTTTCAGCCAGCTCTTCCCATATTTCAATAATAGAGCGCGGAAAAAAATCTCCTTGTGCATTGCTAAGCATTTTCATCAGTGCGCCGTTGCTTCGCTCTGTGATGACATCGAAACCATTGTATTGCAATATTTTGGTATCAGGCCAATCTCGCCCCTGTAAGGGAGAAAGTTTAACAAAATGATCCAGTTGCTGAATGTATTTAAAGCGCCCAGCCATGTCTTGTCTAATTAATAATAAACGCCATCCAATCAGTCCTTTAAATATTGGAATACGTATAGGCAATAAATCTTTTTCACGTTGAGAATTAGTCATACCCCAAACAATATTTATCTCTCTATTGTCTTGTAATCTATCTAAGGCCTTGCTCTTAGTTAGACTATTTTCTGAATGTTTGAGTTGATAATTAACCCCTGTCTGATCTAACGCCAATGACAATAGTTGGATCGGGTACTCATCAATTGTTGAGGTTGATTCAACTGGACGAGGGAAGGTAATTTGCCATGATGCACTCTGGGCATTAAAGCTAAAGAGTAGAATAAATCCAGCTAATATTTTGTTCATAGATCACTCAACACAGTTAAAAGATTTTTAATGTTTGTTTTCATCATCAATTGTCATCACTATCATTTTTAAGCTGATTATCAGGCATCTTTGTGAGGTATGTGATGTTACACAACCAAAAAATAGTTGTTTGTCTCATTATAAAACTACCAACGTATTTTTGAAAATAATAATGTATCCGGTAATCCCAGTCTTTGCTGCAACTAAGATGCAACTAAGGTTCAAATAAACAAACGCTAGCAATAGTTTTGAGTTCAAAGGAACTTAAAGCTTTTGTAAACAAATCCAAAAAACATTCTGAGTTAATGGGTATGGCTGGCATATTTCTTAATTGCACATGCTCCTTAACTGCATATATTCTTTAACTGTAAATATTGTTTTCATAAGACTGTTACTCGATCCCAATAAATTTATGCGTTTGCAACGACAGTCGCCAATTACGCGCTATGCAGGTTTTAATTGCAAGTTCGGTCGCCCGTTTTTGTTGGCTAATGGGCTGTAAATAAATACTGGGTGCAGCTTGGTCACCCAAAAGTGCCAGCACCTCGTCTAACTCTTCGATATGCTTTTGCATGGCTATTGGATGTTTGATTTCATTTGCTCGGCGCATTGCGCTGCTCAATACAACCCTGCCACCCGGCATATTAACTTTAGGCGAAACGGTTACCCATGTGTCGGGATGGGTCATGATTTCATAGGTACCACTGGTTTCAATTTGTACCGAATAACCTTGTGCGATTAGGCTAGTAGAAATTTCAGTCAAATCGTACATACAGGGCTCACCTCCTGTGATCACGATATGCTTAGCCACATAACCATGTTGATCAAACAGGCTTAGTAGCTGCGTCGTCGTGTGTTCAAACCAACTACTAGACTCTGCCGTTTCGGCCATTACTGCATCGCTTGTCGTATTTAATTCAGGCGAGACCACCCAAGTATGTTTAGTATCACACCATGGACATCCTACTGGGCAACCCTGCAAACGCACAAAAATAGAGGGCAAACCGGTATAACTGCCCTCGCCTTGCAAAGACTCAAACACTTCATTAATTTTATATAAATTCAATCATTTTCCTATTCGTTTAATGGATGTTGTTTAACGAGCACCCTGTTGTGGGAATTTACCCTTAAATCACTTAAAATCACTACACATTAATTGATTATAAAGAAGCTAAGCCCATGTCACAAAAGGTAGTGGTAATTTTTTCCGGCGGAATGGACTCGTTTACTGTCCTAAACCTAGCAGCCAAGCAGGGTTTAGAGGTATTTGCCCTGTCTTTTGATTACGGACAAAAACACAAAAAAGAACTAGATTATGCTGCTCGTGCCTGCACAATTCTAGGTGTAAAACATAAAGTGGTTGATATTTCAGCAATCAATCAACTCATCGGTGGTTCATCACTCACTTCAGATATTGAGGTAGCAGAAGGTCACTACGAAGAAGAAAGCATGAAAAGCACAGTAGTCCCTAATCGTAATATGATTTTGTTGTCGATGGCAGTAGGCTATGCCGTCTCAATCAGCGCCAACAAAGTCTACTACGGTGCACACGCTGGCGACCATGCTATCTACCCAGACTGCCGTCCTGAATTTGTAAACAAAATGAATGCTCTCTGTGCCATAGCCAATTACGAAGCAGTCGAAATTGTCACCCCTTACTTGGACGTCAGTAAAACCGCTATTTTAACTGCGGGTTTAGAAATGGGCTTAGATTACAACCAAACGTGGACGTGTTACAACGGCCGTGAAAAAGCATGTGGTAAATGTGGAGCATGTCAGGAAAGATTAGAAGCGTTTACTGAAAATGGAATAAGTGACACTTTGGAATATGAAGGTTAACATTGCAGGAAG
>JBNMPD010000180.1:0-6187 GCA_051276225.1 Flavobacteriales bacterium | reverse complement strand
AGGTTACCTTTGTCTCTATTACCTAACAAAGAATTGATCACTGCTAACAAAGAAAAGTGATGTATCGCGTGGCTAGAAACAAATACTAATTCGCGGGCTAAGGTCGATTTAGTCTGGGCATTTTGAGTTTCTTTAACAGAAGTTTCACAGACTATATTAAGGGGCATATCAGCGTCTAACTGATTGATCTCTTGTAACCATTGCTCAATCTTTTTCCACTCTAACAGAGCAGCTTTAGGACAAGTTTCAATACTAGAGTAACGATTTCGTCTATTGTAGTTTACTAAACCTTGGTTTAGTCCATCTTTTAAAGCCGAATAATGGTCCAATATATGGCGAATATGTGTACCAGCGCTACTAGCAAAATGCGGTTTGAGCACCACTTGATAATTTTCGGCTGTTAGGCCCAGCAGAAACTCCTTGGCCTGTTTAACCGTTTCTAATTGGCCTTCAAGTGTTATGACATTATTGAGCATGTGCTTCCTGACTTATTATTAATCTTACTTTCCCACATTAATGACCACGTGAACTACAATTAAATTTCATCACAAAATTAAACTTTCAGCATATCAATCATTTACGCCCAAAGTTGAAATCTTAATAATATTACCACACCAATATGAACGTCATATTATGTTTTAAACTATTGATTTACTATGTATTTAAAATCGCAGAAATACAATTGTTACGACCATAAAGTTAGGTTTCAATCGAGATAAGCTTTGGTTATGTAAGTTTTATTGACTCAAATAAAATGTTTGCCTCATAACTGTTCACATCGATTACCCACCAAAAGTTAGCTTTACTGAGTAACAATGCTATCGACCTTATTTCAAACCTAAAATAGATATTTTATTAACACTTATAGACAGGCTATCCGCCTTATCATTTAAGGTCTGCTCACTTAGTACGATTGATGGTGTGGGCATGTTACAACGAACAATGATTCTAATGCCTAACCATGATTTGTAATAAAATTGATATTCGATAAAACAATCAAGTGAACATAAACGTGCAATGCATACATACACATAATTCTGAGATATCACTTGACCTAAATCAATAAACCTTTTAAAGTTTCAGTAATTACTGAAACTTTAAAAGGTTACCCCACATGAAAATGACACCAATGATAGAAACCTTTGTGATGCACTTTGGCGAAATGGGCAGTCGCTGGGGGTTTAACCGAACTGTGGGGCAAATGTATGCATTGCTAGTGATCACTAAAGATCCCATCAGTGCCAACCAAATTGCTGAGGCGCTGAGCATTTCTCGCGGTAATGTGAGCATGGGTTTGAAGGAATTGCAGTCTTGGCAGTTGATACAACTTCATCACAAACCTGCAGATAGAAAAGATTATTTTCACACTAATGGCAGTATTTGGGATATGGCGAATCGTGTATTTGAAGAGCGTCGTAAACGAGAAATGGACCCAACATTGTCCTTATTAAGAGACATCCTACTAGACACGCCAGGTAACGAAGAAGAAGAACATGCTCAACAAAAGCTTAGAGAGGTGCATGACTTACTTGAAGGCATCACCAAATGGTCAAGCGAGCTACAACGTTTAAGTCCAGAAAAACTCGACACGTTGATGAAGCTAGGCTCAGGTGTAGGCAAAGTATTGGATTTGAAAGATAAATTACTCAAACGAACTAATGAGTAACAGACCCAACATAAGAAAACTATTTAGTAATTAACAACAAATTTTCTCACATTATAAATGAGGTGCACTATGGATGATGTCTTCTTGTTGTCTCGCCTACAATTTGCAGCCAACATCAGCTTCCATATTTTATTTCCCAGCATCACGATTGCGTTGGGCTGGTTCTTATTTTATTTCAAATTACGTTTTAACATCAGTGGGCATCCAGTGTGGATGCGTATTTATCGTTTCTGGGTAAAAGTGTTTGCCCTTAGCTTTGCTTTGGGCGTGGTGAGTGGCATTACCATGTCATTCCAATTTGGAACAAATTGGCCGGGATACATGGAAACAGTGGGTAATATTGCAGGGCCGCTGCTCGGTTATGAAGTACTCACTGCTTTCTTTTTAGAAGCCACTTTTTTAGGGGTGATGTTGTTTGGTATTCACCGTGTACCAAGATGGTTGCATACTTTAGCTACGTTGTTAGTAGCGGTGGGCACAACACTTTCTGCTTTTTGGATCATCGCACTTAATTCGTGGATGCAAACCCCAACAGGTTTTGAAATGCGTGATGGTGTAGCCTATGCTTTAGATTGGTCGGAAATCATTTTTAATCCGTCTTTTCCTTACCGTTTGACACATGTGTTGTTAGCGTCCGCTTTAACTGCTTCTTTTTTAATCGCTGGTATCTCTGCTTATCGTATTCTCAGAGGTGATAATAAAAAAGCTCCCCAACTAGCTCTCAAAACAGCAGTTTTTGTAGCAGCATTGTTGATGCCTTTACAAATATTTGTTGGCGACTTACACGGTTTAAATACTTTAGAACATCAACCTCAAAAGATTGCGGCGATGGAAGGTGTATGGGAAACACAAAAAGGTGTGCCTCTTTTATTGTTTGCAATACCAGACGAGGAGAATCGTACAAACCATTTTGAAATAGCTATTCCAAACATCACCAGCATCATTTTAACCCACGACCCAGAAGGTGAAGTACAAGGTTTAAACGATTTTATTGGTGAACATCCACCCGTTGCACCTTTATTTTATGGATTTCGAATTATGGTGGGTGTGGGCATGTTAATGCTTACCATTGCATGGTTCACAAGCTTCAAATTAGTTCGTAACAAACCGCTCAGTAAAGGTATTTTATATAGCTTAGTGGGTATGAGTTTCTCTGGGTGGATAGCGACGCTGGCAGGCTGGTATGTCACAGAAATTGGCCGTCAACCTTATCTGGTGTCTGGCTTGTTAAAAACCTCAGATGCCGTTACCGACATTGCGCCAGAGAATGTGATGTTTACCTTTATTTTGTATCTATCAGTATATGTGGCTTTATTGATTGCCTATCTGCATACCTTATTTTTAATGGCACGCAGAGCGGTAGAGATAGAAGAAATACAACCTAAAGAAAGGCTTTTACAAAAGAAATTTCGCAACTCACCCAACACAACAGAGGCAGCTTTATGATGATTGCAGATGTTAACTTACCCATTATTTTTGCCGGACTGATGGCCTTATCTATTATTGTTTATGCAATTTTAGACGGCTACGACCTAGGTGTAGGCATCTTATTACCTCTCAAAAATGATCATCAAGCAGATCAAATGATCGCCTCTATCGGCCCATTTTGGGATGCCAATGAAACATGGCTAGTACTGGCTGTCGGGTTATTATTGATTGCCTTTCCAACGGCTCACAATGTCATCCTAAAAGCGCTGTATATACCGTCAGCTATCATGCTGGTTGGTTTGATATTAAGAGGCGTCGCATTCGACTTTCGAGCCAAAGTGGCTCAAGTCAATAAACACCGTTGGAACCAGATATTTAAACTCGGCTCCCTTATTGCCTCCTCAAGTCAAGGTTACATGTTAGGTAGTTTTGTGATGGGTTTTGAAGAGTCTGTAAACGCTTATATATTTTCAATCATGAGTGCATTAGGTGTCACTTGTGCCTATGCATTAATCGGTAGCACTTGGTTGATTTTAAAAACCACTGACGACTTGCAGTTGCGCGCCATTGAATGGGCTAAGCTAATGGGAAAAATCAGTTTTGTGGGTATCTTGGCGGTGTGTATTGTGAATCCACTGATTAATCAATTTGTATTTGAGCGCTGGACTACCGCTCCTTTTGCCTATTTTATGGCTATTGTGCCATTTGTTTGTTTTACCTTGTTATTCATAGGCAATAAGGTGTTAAAGCAACTACCTCTAAAAGATGACAGCGGTTGCTGGCTACCCTTTCTAATCACTGTCGTGGTCTACGTATTTTGTTTTTGTGGACTCGCCTTTAGCTTTTACCCTTACGTAGTTCCGGGTGAGCTAACCATTTGGGATGCGGCAAGTGCGCCTGAATCACTGCGTTTTATCTTGTATGGGGCGTTAATCGTCATTCCCTGTATTTTGGCATACACCGTGTTTTCGTATCGGGTGTTTTGGGGCAAAGTCGAAGACTTACGTTACTACTAGGCTTGATTGGTATCTCTATATTGACTAAAACCAAAATTTTCATACTGTTAACTTGGCTCATACTTTTATTTTATAGGAGGTATATACATCCTTATGCGCTGATTTATTAGAAACAATATCCTCGAATTATTGATTGGTGGTGAATTTACTTAAGATACTTCAGATTCAGCTAGTACATTACCGGCATTAGTTGGTTTAGCCTAGCTGTCTCGAGGTATCTTGATATTCATCTTGATTGGAGTATTTTGGCTATCGAGGTATCAACGTTTTTAGCTCTCTACTCTACCCCCACACCATCCCCGAAAAAACAGCGAAACGCCACCACGCCTGACAGTGTAATAATCAAACATTGCCATGTAATCCCTATCATTTTTCATAAAAAGACATAACTCCTAGGTTTTTTATCATGTTTAGGTAGATGATGAGCACTAAGAAAATGATCAATTTAGGTGAGGCGTGTAATGAATAATATTATTGCTTGGTTCTTTAAAGTTTCTAACATTCGATTAATAGTCGCCATGTGTGCACTATATTTAATATTTCCGCTGTATCTTTTACCTAATATTATTAACACTGGCACTGTTGGCCCACTCGACTTGCTCTTTTGGTATAACCAAGAGACGCTTTATCAAATGTTGACTGATTATGGCGAAGCTATTCGTTACAGGTACATAATTGGTTTGTTAACTGTAGATCTAGCCTATCCTATTTTTTATGGCACTTTTTTGGTCATAATCATGGCCTTGATCATAAAAAAATTCACTCTTCCATTTTCTCAAAAAATAATTTTTATACCTTATATTGTTGTATTTTTTGACTTAATTGAAAACTCTATCTTGGTTTTTCTGCTCAGTACTTACCCTATTAAACATACTGTCATTGCGAATATAGCTGGGGTTGTTACTGCTGCAAAATGGAGTGCCTTTGTACTCATCGTTATATTTTTACTCTATTTGGTTATTTACGGTATCCGAAGCAGAAAAAGCATCAGCCGATAACGTCTCCTTTGGAGCCATGATGAAACCCATTAATTTAAGATCAACGAAATACTTATTTCCATAAGCTCAGTATTTGTTTTTCTCAGCAACCATCACCTATTTTCGAATGCCGTGCGGGTGGCAGATTTGTTATTTTTATAGGGCGAATTGGGCACCCTCCCCAACTTCAGCAAACTAGTGGAAGGTGGAATTAAAACGAATCCCAACAAACCATGAATAATATTCAGGCAAGTTTAGCTAAGCATGGTTTAAACAAAATTTTAAACATGAACGACTTGGTGAAATACACGATGATGTTGGCTGAAATAAAAGATTGGCCTGCTTTGAATAGTCCAGAAGTGTTGCATATCAATATTCCTCTGACTGCTGATCTAAGTATTGAGATTATTATTGGTTCCGATAAAAACAGGGGGTAGTGTCGCAGAATAAAAAAATAGCATGGAGCAAAATAGCTATAAGAATTCTGAAGATTTATCTCACGGTTTGAGGATATCCCTGCAGGATCGAGATGTGCTGCTATTTTCTACCAATATGATCCACCGATGCTTATATGGAAATAATAGACTTGCCATAGATATTTTATATTACGAGCGTGTTCCACAATTCACTTAATTTATTCAGCCTTACATTAGCCTTACGTCGACCTTAAGCAAAAATATCATCTGACATATAAGAGCATGTCCATTCAGGCGCTTTCATATTGTCATCAAGCTGTCATTTTCCCATCACATAAATGTCATCACATTTTCATATGATATTTATAATCAAATCAGTATAAAAAGGAAACGAAGTGATGCAAATGATCAAATGCTTTAAATATTCAGCCCTTGCTTTGGCAATGAGTTTGTCTTTAACGGGTTGTTTTTTAGAAGGTGATGATGGTGTAATCGGCGCTAAGGGGGATGATGGTATAATTGGTGCTCAGGGTGCAGTAGGTTCTTCTGGAGCAAATGGCACTGATGGTCAAGACGCCAATGCAAATATCAGTCTGAATTTGGTTGGACGGATCAAACTTAATCCTAGCGATCCCGAAGGTGCGGCGGAAATAGTTCAATTCCACCCAGCGTCCAAAACTATCT
>JBNMPD010000179.1:0-6192 GCA_051276225.1 Flavobacteriales bacterium | reverse complement strand
GTGTTAACTAAATAACAAAAACTGATAACCAAAGAAACAAGATATTAAACACAAACCTTCTACTCGGTTAATACATCTACTTCCTTTTAAATTAAAACTAAATATGATGAGTAACAACGTTAACCCAAGCATTACGTAGCTATCTCGTGTGGCGGCATTTTCGTCTATTACGCCTGGTGCGATAAGTCCTGGCATAGCCAGAACCGCTAAAATATTAAAAATATTTGAGCCAATAATATTACCTAGGGCAAGATCATCTTCGTTTTTTAATACCCCGGCAATGCAAGCGGCCAACTCTGGTAAACTGGTTCCAATAGCGATAATAGTTAACCCAATAACCAACTCACTTAAACCAAAGTATCGAGCTATCGCTTCAGCAGAATCTACCATAAAGTATGCGCTCAAAGGCAGTAATATCATACCTACTGTTAACCACATCACTGCTTTTGAAGTCGACACGCCAGAAGGAATTTCATTTTCAGTTTCGGGTTGTAACGGATCGCCTTTTTCCATATTAAAAGACATCCAAGTGAGCCCGCCAATAACCACAAAAAATAAAGTAATTAAGATAATCCCTTCTGCTTTGAGCAATAAATAATCAGATAAAAAATATACAGCGAGAAGGCTGACCAGCAATAATACTGGCATTTCTTTTTTTAAGGTACTTGATGCGATTGATAGAGGTTTTAGCAGTGCGGTTAGTCCAAGCACTAAGGCAATGTTGGTGATATTTGAACCAAGAGCATTACCTACAGCAGTGTCTGTGTTGCCATTAAACGAGGCTGTGGCAGCTATCATAATTTCTGGAGCAGAAGAACCCATAGCCACTATAGTTAAGCCAATGATCATAGGCGATACGCCTATATTTTTAGCTAACACTGAAGCACCAAAGACAAATCTGTCCGCTCCCCAACTCAAAACAATAAGCCAAATCAGGAAATAACAAGCTTCTAAAATCACAAATTTTCACTTCTAGTTGAATTACATTTAATTGTCGCAAAAAGCTAAGGCTTTGCATATGAATGTTAAAATAAATAAGTTTCACAATATTTTTGCTGATTCTAGGGTTTCAGACAATAAATGTGCGAGTGTAGCTTCGATATATGTATCAACAACTAAGAAAGCAAGTGGGTTTAGGGTATTTGATTT
The DNA here is from genome assembly GCA_051276225.1 of Flavobacteriales bacterium. GTDB lineage: Bacteria > Pseudomonadota > Gammaproteobacteria > Enterobacterales > Alteromonadaceae > Paraglaciecola. The sequence continues at coordinate 5,043 of JBNMPD010000179.1, read as the reverse complement.
GCACTGTGAAGGTAATAACGTACTACCCGGACTCATTAATATTAGGCTCACTGTTAATGGTTAAATGAATATTCAGCAATAGCTGTATTAAATTGAATATACCTTGTTACTTTTGTCTTTGTTATTTTGAGCAAAAAACTAATATAATGAAGTTTGTAATTGTTAAGTTGTTTTGCACTTAACCCGATTAACCAAAATGGAATGTTCGTATTTTAATGGGAAATTTGATTGAAATTAACAATCTGACCTTTAGCCGTGGTGGTAGAATTATATACGATGATATTTCACTACAAATTAAAAAAGGTAAGACCACCGCTATTATGGGCCCCAGTGGCATTGGAAAAACAACCATGTTGCGGCTGATGGGCGGTCAATTAGTGCCAGATAAAGGTGATATTAAATTTAAAGGTGAGTCTATACCCGGTATGCGCCGTAACCGCCTATTTGAAGTGCGTAGACAAATGAGCATGTTATTTCAAAGTGGTGCATTGTTTACCGATATGTCGGTGTTTGACAATATCGCTTTCCCTCTCCGAGAACATACAAAATTATCTGAGTCCATCATTCACACATTAGTCTTGCTGAAATTGCAAGCCGTGGGATTAAGGGGCGCGGCGGATTTAATGCCTGCTGAATTATCTGGGGGCATGGCGCGCCGAGCGGCTCTAGCAAGAGCGATAGCATTAGATCCAGAGTTGATCATGTATGACGAACCCTTTGCAGGACAGGATCCTATTTCAATGGGAGTATTAGTTAAACTAATTAAAGCTTTAAATGATGCTTTGCAATTAACCAGTGTTGTTGTAACTCATGATGTGACTGAAGTACTAACTATTGCAGACTATATATATATTTTGGCAGAGAGAAGAATCATTGGAAGCGGCACTCCAGAACAAATTAGAAATAGTGAATCTCCGCTAGTACAACAGTTTTTGAAAGGCGAGGCAGATGGTCCGGTACCTTTCCACTTTCCTGCAAGTAGCACAGCTCAGGCTTTTTTGGGCAGTTCATCATGAATTGGTTTATAAATTTAGGCACTAATACCCTTAATCGCTTAGAAATGTTTGGCCGAGCTACCCTCATGCTGTTTGGTGCCATTATTGCTAAACCTCAGCCTTTGAAACTGATACCACTCACGATTAAGCAAATATATGTAGTGGGAGTGCAATCATTACTTATTGTAGTGGTTTCTGGTCTATTTATTGGCATGGTAATGGCGCTACAGGGCTATACTATTTTGGTTGGTTATGGTGCTGAAGGTAGCCTTGGGCCGATGGTCGCTTTATCATTATTAAGAGAGTTGGGCCCAGTGGTCACTGCATTATTGTTTGCTGGACGAGCAGGCTCTGCGCTTACGGCTGAAATCGGTTTAATGAAAGCAACGGAACAACTCAGTAGTTTAGAAATGATGGCGGTTGATCCACTGCGAAGAATTATCGCGCCGCGTCTTTGGGCAGGCATTATATCCATGCCAATGTTAGCGCTGATTTTCAGTGCTGTTGGCATCTTGGGCGGACATTTAGTTGGTGTGGATTGGTTAGGCGTAGATTCAGGCAGCTATTGGTCAATTATGCAGTCCACTGTTGATTGGAATAAGGACGTGGTAAACGGTATTATAAAAAGCATTGTGTTTGCGTTTGTGATTACCTGGATTGCCACTTTTAAAGGATATGATTCTATTCCTACCTCTGAAGGGATAAGTAAAGCAACAACAGAAACCGTGGTGTTTTCTTCTTTAGCGGTACTTGGGCTAGATTTTATTATGACCGCATTAATGTTTGGAATTGAGTAAAGGAAATGGCAATGAAATCTAGAAAAGTAGAATTATTAGTGGGCGTATTTGTAGCATTAACTATAGCAGCAGGACTCATGTTAGCGCTGAAAGTGGCTAATCAAAGTATGTCGAATGGCGATGACACCTATGTCTTATATGCTAAATTTGACAATATTGGTGGCTTAAAAGTTCGCTCAGCAGTTAAAGTTGGTGGGGTAACGGTTGGAAGAGTTGATAGCATTACACTTAGTAACAAAGACTTTACCCCATTAGTAGCCATGAGCATTGCGTCAGAATTTGATCAATTTCCAGAAACCAGTTCAGTATCCATTCTTACCTCGGGCCTGCTAGGAGAACAATATATCGGTTTTCAACCAGGTTTTGTTATTGATGGTATTGAAAACTTGGCTCAGGGTGACTACATAGAAGACACTAAATCAGCATTAGTCTTAGAAGATCTTATTGGCCAATTCTTATTCAGTAGTAACGATGGTTAATTGATGTTGTGGCTTGGAGAAAATAACGTGATAAACAAATATACATTTCTATTGTTGAGTGGAATTTTAATCTTTTGTTCTGGAATGTCGCAGGCACAAGATAAAAATCCATATGTAATGTTAGAAGATGTAGCAACTAAAACGTTCAGCCGGATCAAGAAAGAACGTCAACTTATAAAAGCAGATCCCGAGCTTTTGCGCACAGTTATGGAAGAAGAATTATTACCTTATGTCGATTATAATTTTTCTGCGTTAAAAGTTTTAGGTAAACATTATAAGAAAGTGCCGAGAGAAAAAATACCTGAATATATTAGTGTATTTCGTTCATATCTGATCACTACTTATGCATTGGCTATGGCTTATTATGATGGCCAAGAAGTTGAGTTTCAGCCTGTTCGGGAAGTGACTGATGAAAGAACAGTAACAGTCAGAGCTGTGGTTAAAGAACCAGGTCGACCAGACATTAATTTGTCTTTTAAATTACGTAAAAATAGGAAAACCAATGAGTGGAAAGCCTATGATATGGTCGCTGAAGGTATTAGTCTTCTATCTAGTAAACAGAGTGAATTTCAATCTATTTTGCGCAATGATGGAATACAAAAAGTCATTGATTTGATGAACAATACTATTAACAGGCCGATTAATATTAATGCTCAAAAAAAGGAAAGCTAGGTGACTAGATTGCAAGTAGTTGAATCACCAAAAGGTTATTATATTTTACAAGGTGAGTTAAGTCGTAATACGATCGCTAAATCAATTGCCTTGACCACCCTTAAAAAACACGATCAAAAAATAGCTAGTGAGGATGTGTGCACCCTTGACATGTCTGGTGTCAGTCATTCTGACACTGCAGGATTAGCGTGGTTGATGAATTTTTTGAAAGATAATCAACAACAGAATGTTTATTTCAAACTTAAAAACATCCCAAAAAGCTTGATAAAGCTTGCGAAAATAAGCGACGTAGACGGTTTTTTGTCGGTACAATAGCCAAATAATTATATACATCTGGATTTTTCATGGATAATCAACAAATCGAAGCACTTTTGCTTGAAACTTTAAGCTTAGCCGAAGCACATGTGAACGGTGATGGCTCTCACTTCCAAGTTATTGCTGTGAGTGATCAGTTTGAAAATATGAGCAGGGTGAAAAAACAACAGTTTGTTTATGCACCTCTGGCCGTAAAAATTTCCGAAGGCAGTATGCATGCGGTTTCCATTAAAACGTTTACTGAAAGCCAATGGAAGCGTGAGAAAATGTTTAACCTCCCTCAATAGTATCCGCAATAACATCATTCCAGTAATACCGAAAAGAGTACAATCATGGAAAAATTAATTATTGAGGCTTGCCCGCCTTTAAATGGAACGGTGCAAATTTCAGGCGCTAAAAATGCAGCATTGCCTATTCTGATGTCGAGTATATTGGCAGACTCAACTTGTTATTTCGATAACGTCCCTGAATTAAGAGATATTCATACCAGTTTATCTTTATTAAGTGAATTAGGTGCAAAAGCATACCGTCAAGATGGACAATCTGTGGTGATTGATCCGAGTTCGATTAGTAATTTTAATGCTTCCTACGAATTGGTCAAAACCATGCGTGCATCTATTTTGGTGCTTGGGCCGCTTTTGGCTAAATTTGGACAGGCTAATGTATCTTTACCTGGTGGTTGCGCTATTGGTGCGCGTCCAGTGAACTTACATTTGCAAGGACTTGAACAAATGGGTGCGAAGATTGATGTAGACAGCGGTTACATCAGAGCATCTATAGATGGAAAATTGCAAGGTGCACACATATTTATGGATGTGGTCAGCGTTGGTGCCACAGAAAACTTGATGATGGCGGCATGTTTGGCCCAAGGTGAAACTACTTTAGAAAATGCAGCCAGAGAGCCAGAAATTGTAGATTTAGCTCATTGTCTAAATATGATGGGCGCTAAAGTATCGCATGCTGGAACGGATAAAATTATTATTCAAGGCGTTGACTCTTTATCAGGATGTCGCTACCGAGTATTACCAGACAGAATTGAAACAGGCACATTTTTAATTGCTGCTGCAGTAACAGGTGGAAAAATTCGCTGTGTACAAGCGGCACCCAAAACTTTGAAAGCAGTATTGGATAAATTGTCTAAAGCTGGGGCTAAACTATCTGTTGGTGATGACTGGATTGAGTTAGATATGACCAATCGACAACTTAAAAGCATAGACATTAAAACTGCACCACACCCGGGATTTCCAACGGATATGCAGGCGCAATTTGTTGCGCTTAATTGTTTGGCAGAGGGAACAGGCGTAGTGACTGAAAATATCTTTGAAAACCGATTTATGCATGTACCTGAATTACAGCGAATGGGAGCCTACATATCATTACAAGCTAATAGTGCTGTGTGTCACGGTAAATCAACCTTAAAAGGTGCTCAAGTCATGGCAACTGATCTGCGAGCATCGGCTTGTTTGGTGATTGCAGGGCTGGTGGCAGAGGGCCAAACAACAGTAGATCGCATTTACCATTTAGACCGTGGTTATGAACACATTGAGAAAAAGTTAAACGGGTTAGGTGCCAATATTATACGTATGAACAGTTGATAAGGTATGTAAACATCCAACATTAAACATCCAACATTAAACATTAAACATCAAAGATTATTGCTGCAATTCTACCACTGTCATGTCTAATTTTAAAATGGACCCGTTCCTGTTCACTTCAAAAGTGACATTATTGCCAGGCACCGTAGCTGCAATATAGTCTAGGGTATCGCGAATACTAATAGCTGGA
>JBNMPD010000178.1:0-6262 GCA_051276225.1 Flavobacteriales bacterium | reverse complement strand
CCTGAAAATTTATAAATTACTTATTCTATCGAAACAATTTCTGACAGTTCCTTCATTCTAAAGTAGTGTCAATCTATCCAAATCCAAGTCTACACTCAAAGGAATTTCTGTATTGAAAATGCTTTTTAGTTTATCAGTAATTAAAAAGTGTGAGCACCCACTTACTTCCCAGTCCACTTTACCTTGTACAAATCGCGTCTTCTATCGAGGTAGTTTCTGACTGAGCCTTCATTTCGAAGTTGGGTTAACCTATCCAAATCTAAGTCCACAATTAACGTCATTTCTGTATTTGGTGTGGTTTCAGACACAATTGCATCATGTGGAAAAGCAAAATCAGAGGGTGAAAAAACAGCGGATTGTCCATACTGAATATCGACATTATCAACCTTAGGAAGATTACCAACACTGCCCGCAATAGCCACATAACATTCGTTTTCGATTGCCCTTGCCTGTGCACATATTCGCACTCTAAGGTATCCATTTTTAGTGTCTGTCCAGAAAGGTATAAATAGAATTTGGATTTCTTGATCAGCTAAAATTCTACCCAACTCTGGAAATTCAACATCGTAACAAATCAGAATACCTATTTTACCAAAGTCGGTATCGAAGGCTTGAAGTGTGTCGCCACCTTGCATGATCCAATCCTTCTTTTCATGAGGGGTTGGATGCAACTTATATTGGCAGTCTATTTGCCCATCGCGATGACATAAATAACTGATGTTATATAACTCATCATCTTTAACAACAGGCATTGAACCTACTATCACATTGATATTATATGACACCGCCAGTCGAGACATTTCAGTTAAAATTTCGTCGCTGTAAGTCGCTAAGTTCCAGATTGCATCAATTGATGTTTCAGCTGGTTTGATGCCCATAAGCGGCGCATTAAAAAACTCAGGGAAAAGTGCCACATCACATTTGTAATCAGAAAGCGCATCAATAAAATATTCAGCTTGTTGTAATAATTCTGCTACATCATGAAAATATCGCATTTGCCATTGTATACAACCCACGCGTGCAGTATTTCTGTGACCACCAAAAAGCTTAGGAGATTCAGCATTATAATAAATGTTATGCCATTGCAGTAAAGTGGCATAACCCATCGAGGCTTTGTCTTCTGGAAGGTAAGCCTTAAGTATTTGTTTCACCTCAAAACCGTTTGAAATTTGAAACGTTAAAATAGGATCGAATAAATCTTTAGACTGTACTGCCTCGATATATTCATAGGGTGTCATGGTAGCAGCGTGTTTAGCATAATTGGGTATTCGCCCACCAGCCATAATCGACTTTAAGTTAAGATTTTTACACAGTTCTTTTCTCGCTTCATATAACCGGCGACCCAATCTAAGGCCTCTATATTCTGGCGATACAAAAATATCCACACCGTATAACACATCACCTTTTGGATCATGCGTACCTAAATAAGCATCGCCAGTAATTTCATCGTAAGTATGTTTGTCACCAAATTTTTCATAATCAACGATCACCGAAATTGCAGCGGCCACAACCTTACCTTTGTCCTCAATACAAATTTGTCCCTCTGGAAAAGTATTCAGCTGTGCCTGATAATTTTTTAGTGGCCATGCTCCTCCTACCTGTAGATAGACCACATCCATTAACTCTTTCACATCAGCATAATCTTCGAGTGTGAGATATCGCAGTTCTAATTTATGTGTGGTGTCGTCAATGCTTGGGGTTGCTTTGGTTTCTCTGTCTTGCATATCTATTTCTCTAATGATTAATTTAAAAAGTATTTTCTTGAGTGGGATTAAGACTACAAGGAATTAATATTTGCTTTGACATTAAATACTGTAAATAAGATACACCAAAAATCGAATAAATCACTATGGCGAAGTTATCTTTTATCGATACCATATAGGTAAGCTATTTAGGAGATTAAAATGGTCAGTCAAGAACAGCGGGAAAGTGCATTTTTATGGTTACTTGACCGACTCAAAGCAGGTCAAGTCGCGGTGCCTATTATTGCCAGAGATTTCTCCTCTGAAGATTGGGCCTTCGTATTTGAAGGACTTCCTAAAGACCTGCGGTTTGATTTGTGGCAAACACTCAGTGAAGATAAAAAATCACCTATATTGGCTGCGATGCGAGATGACTCGCGTGAACAACTTATGTCGTTGCTATCTGAACAGAATATTGAAGATCTTGCACTTGCGAGTACTACTGAGCACTTAGTCGAAATACTCGATGCTTTACCCAACAGAATAGCAAAAATCTTAATCAAAAAACTAAGCGCACAAGAATCTGACTTAATTGAAGAAGCACTCAACTACTCTGATGAACAACTAGGTCGTTATGTTAATCATGATGTGTACACGGCCAATAAAAGTGTAACTGTAGGGGCATTACTAGAAACGCTAAAAGTTGAAACCCTACCCGCCTATACCGATAGTATTTTAGTGGTCGACGATACGGACCACTATTTAGGGCAAGTTGACATAAATCAATTATTTAGCTGTAAAGCGAGCACCCCTCTTATTCAGGTAGCTGAGTTTTCGGATCACGTATTAGCGGCCGACTTAGAATTATTTGAAGCTTCTGAAGCAGTAAAAAGTAGTGGACGCTCGATGTTACCTGTTATCACCAAGGAAGGACGATTACTCGGACGCTTTTCTGTCAAAGATGCCATTGACGTATACCAAGAATATTATGAAGCTCAGTTGTCACATATGGGCCGTGTCAGTGACGAGGACTTATTTGCCCCCGTGTTCACCAGCTCAAGACGCAGGGCAGTATGGCTAGGTATTAATTTGTTAACAGCCTTTGCCGCATCAATGGTAATAGGCATATTCGATGAAGTCGTGGCACAAGTTGTGGCATTAGCTGTGCTGATGCCCATTGTAGCGAGCATGGGTGGTATAACTGGCAGTCAAACACTAACGTTAACCATTAGGGGTTTGGCCACAGGTCAATTGGCCACGTCTAACCTGAGGGCCCTTGGAAACAAAGAAGTATTAGTTGCCTTTTTTAATGGCTTACTTTGGGCGTTAGTTGTCTCGGCAATTACCACCGTGTGGTTTGATAATACATGGCTGTCAGCCATCATTGCATTGGCATTAATTATCAATATGCTTATCGCCGCCATTGCAGGAATAATGATACCCGTATTGCTTGATAAAATGGGGATTGATCCTGCGCTTGCAGGCTCCGTAATATTGACAACAGTAACCGATGTGGTTGGCTTTTTTGTTTTTTTAGGTTCAGCATCATTACTTTTGGTTTAATAACGATTAATCGTGCTAGTCAGCACAATTTTTGTTCATTATAATCCGCGCGTTAACACCTTATGATAGACATTAAATTACTATGCCAAAAACTGAAAACTGGACCGTTGAAGATTCGGAAAATATCTACCGAGTAAAACGTTGGGGCGCCGGCTATTTTGAGATTGGTCAAAATGGAAATTTACATGTTACCCCCGACCCGTCAAACAAAGACATACGAATCGATTTCAAGGCAGTAGTAGAAGAAATCAAACAAGAAGGTATTCAATTTCCTGTCGTGGTGAGATTTCACGACATTCTTCGATCACAAGTCGCATTGCTAAATCAAACGTTTCAGCAAACCGTCAAAGACGCTGAGTATCAGGGCGAATATATGGGTGTATACCCTATAAAAGTAAACCAGATGCGTGAAGTAGTAGAAGAAATAGTCGATGCTGGTGCGCCCTTTAATTATGGCTTAGAAGCAGGTTCAAAAGCTGAACTTTTGGCGGTAATGGCACTTAATACCAATGCAGAATCTCTCACCATACTCAATGGATACAAAGACCATGAGTTTATGCAGTTGGCACTGTTAAGTCGTCAATTAGGTCGACAAACAATTGTAGTCATTGAGAAGTTTTCTGAACTCATTTTATTGGTAAAAACAGCTAAGGAGCTGAATATACAACCGATAGTGGGAGTGCGTTCTAAAATGACAGTAAAAGGCCGCGGAAAATGGGAAGGCTCTGGTGGCGATAGAGCCAAGTTTGGCTTAACTAACAGTGAAATAATTAATGCAGCTCGTTATCTCAAAGAACATGGCATGGCTGATTGTTTAAAACTATTACATTTCCATATTGGCAGTCAATTAACTGATATTCGTGCAGTAAAAGAGTCTATTACCGAAGGCGCAATGATTTATTCTGAACTCCACAAAATGGGCTTTAAGTTAGAATACGTAGACGTGGGTGGCGGCTTAGGGATTGATTACGATGGCAGCCAATCAACCAATGATTCATCACGTAATTACAGCATGCAAGAATATGTTGCCGATATTGTGTATGGCATGAAACAGGTTTGCGATTTAGAAGCAGTACCACATCCCATCTTGGTTAGTGAAAGTGGTAGGGCTATAACGGCACATCATAGCTGCGTAGTCACAGAAGTGGTGGGTGCAATAAAATCACACGGAGCTGGTATTGCCACTGATCCAGCAGATGATGAACATATCTTAGTTAGTGATATGCGAGAATTATCAGAAATCATCCACAAGCAAGATAACCTACAAGAAATATTTAACGATGCCTCTCAATTTAAGGAACAAGCGTTAAGTGCATTTAAGTTACGCGTAATATCACTTGAAGAACTGGCTAAAATTGAAACCTTATATTGGCACATTATGGAAACAGTCCAGTCTCGCCTCAAAGACGCTGAGTTTGTTCCCGAAGAAATGCAAGAGTTAGACTTTGCGTTATCTTCACAGTATCTATGTAACTTTTCGGTATTTCAATCAGCTGCCGACACTTGGGCAATAGATCAAGTATTGCCCGTAGTACCTCTAACCAGAATGAATGAAAAACCAACCATCAACTGTTCCTTGGTAGATATCACTTGTGACAGCGATGGCAAGTTAGACCAATTTATTAGCGAACATGGCATATCAAATATTGTGCCCATGCATAATTTAAAACCAGATGAAGACTATTATCTGGGCCTGTTTTTAACAGGTGCTTATCAAGATGTTATGGGTGACATGCATAACTTGTTCGGGCGTTTAAACGAAGTACATATATTTAGCCACGACGATGATCCACAAGACTTTTACATTGAAGAAATGGTCAACGGCTCATCTGTTGCAGACGTGCTGTCAATTATGCAGTATCACCCTAGTTCTATGGCCAAAAGCGTCAAAAAGTTGATTGATGGTCATGTTGCTCAGGGACAAATGAAACCCAGAGAAGGAGTGAAGTGGACTGATTTCTATGAAAATTGCCTTAAGGGTTATACCTACCTAAAAACTTAAGGTGCTGTTTTGAAAGAGCCAGCCACTAAGCTGGCTTGTTCTAGATGTTTAAAACAACGAGCCCAAAAATCGGGGGTAAACTCATTAATCAAGTTAGACTCTGCATTCATCAACATCACATAACCTACTCCGTATTCAGGTGAAAATGCCACGTCTGCTCGATAACCCTGTACCCAGCCTCCATGATAATTAAGCGTATGCCCTGCAAAATCATAGATCCGCCAACCCAGCCCATAATGGGCATCTGACAAAAAATCACGCCATTGACGTCGATACACTTCTTTTGTGCTTTTAGTGAGTGGCGTTGTTACCTGAGCAATCAACTCAGGAGAAATAACCCCTGGCGACTCACCCAACAGTGCGCGCATCCAAATGACCATATCCTGCATACTGGCATTGACTCCAGCCGCTGGAGAATACTTGTAATAATCATCTCGCACGTTAGTCAAGCGCCAGCGATTTTTTGAAATGGCTACATGGGGTCTTGCCCACTTGGCAGATGACTTTAAACCTACTTTACCCACACTTGCATGAGGCATCTTTAATGGGGTAATTAGAGTCTGCGTTAAAGCCTGTCCATAAGAAGAGTGATGTTGCTGAAAGTATTCATCAACTACTGCAAACAAAGTATTCTGGTAGGTATAACATTGTCCTGGCTGACACAAAGGTTTTAAGTCTGAAAGCATCGAAAGTACACGTTTTACCGAATAATTTGCTTCGATAAGATTGTCGTAGGCATTAGGTGTATAGCCGCTAGATTGACCGATGACATGTTTCAACACAAGCTCACCACTCTTGCCTTTGGCAGTGGAAAATTCAGGAACAAGTTGCGACACAGGTACTTGCCAGTCTAATTGATTTTGTTCCACGTATTTGGCCATTAACATAGAGGTAAATGTTTTAGAAACCGAAGCCAGTCTGAATACGGTCTCTATATCAATGGGGTCGCCAGATTGACTTTCTTTACCATAAACCACCACCGAAGCTGGTTTACCTTTTTCAATATAAGCAAAGG
>JBNMPD010000177.1:0-6318 GCA_051276225.1 Flavobacteriales bacterium | reverse complement strand
CACTTGATGGTTATAGTGTTTGTAAATATGAAAGCTGGAAATAGCACAATGTTCAACCAGCTCATTTGCGTCTTTTATCAGGTCTCTTCCGTCCTTTTCCAGTTGCAGGAAAATAGCGGTGTTGTGCTCTTTTGCTAAGGTGAAAATATCTTGCCATGAGGTGGTCATAATTGAACATTGGAAATATTGCAATTCTGGTTCGTAAATAAGTAGGTTTTTGATTTTGTGGCGTTTTAATAAATGGCTTAAATGAATCCCAAGTCCACACCCAAGTACGACTAAACATTCAATTTCATATGGCATGGGAGGTTGTTGGCTTCTGAGTTTTACGCTGACTAACTGTTCAATGCTAAGTGCAGTGACTGAGTCTTCTTCATGGTTTGAGGCTGGTGTATGTAAAACAACTTCAGGGCAGTGTTGCTCTATTCGCGATAACTGTTCGAGCACCTCCTCTTCGGGGTGAAAGCCGTAAAATGTGCGACCCATACCGTAATCAACAATATTGTTTTCGCCGTATTTATTGATGAAAACAGAATGATTAGCAAGGTCAGTATTTTGCACATAGGGTAACAGAGAAGGAATGTTGCGCTGAAATGCATTGATATTGCTGCTATGTGTCTCTATTAATTGTTTCGCAAGTTTTTCATCAAGTTCACCTTGTTTATGTTCATCTTTCTCAATATGTAAACGGATGTTCTTCAGCATACTTAATTTTAACTCTTTATCTACAGGCACTTCACAGTGAAGCTATCTTATTATATCGACAGCACTAAAAAAAGAATAAGTCGTTGAATTTATTATGAGAAGTGGAGTCGGTTTGATTATTGATGTCTGTTTATTATGTTTTTATTTATACATAGTGATCATTTGTTATACCTTTATGAAATTGCTTGTATTTTACACACCCATAGGCACTCTGATACTGTAGTGTTAGTACAAATGAGGATAAGTCTATGATTAGTTTCAATACTGAATCAAATACATCGTTGTTACAACAACTTCAAAACAAGCAAGAGTCAATACTCGAGAAGCTTTCATCTGGTAAACGGATTAGTAGTGCGTCTGACGGTGCAGCAGCTCAGCAAATTATTGACCGCTTGACCACTCAGGTTGAGGGCAATCGTCAGTCTATTTCTAATGCCTTCGATGGCGTGTCTTTGACGCAAGTGGCTGAAGGTGGTCTGGCTGGTATCAATAAAGATGTCAATCGTATTCGTGAGTTGTCTGTGCAATCGGGTAACGGTTTGTTAAGCGACTCTGATCGCAGGGCGATTCAATCTGAAGTCACCCAACTACAAGAAAATATTTCACAAACCATCGATCAAACTGAGTTTGCTGGTCAATCTTTATTATCGAGTAACAGCAATATTGATTTTCAAGTTGGCGCTAACGCCGGACAAAAAATTGGTGTGGCCACTCAAGATGTTGCAACCAGCTTGAATGATATTTTGAATGTGGATTTAAGCACAGCTCAAGGGGCAGAAGATGCGTTAGTCATAGCCGATGAAGCGACCGAGTTTGTAGGCAGTGCTAGGGCAGACTTAGGCGCTTCTCAAAATCAATTTGAAAGTGCAGCGCGAAATTTGACCCAAACTGATGTGAATATTTCTGCTGCCAGAAGCCGTATTCAAGATACTGATTTTGCTCAGGCTGCTTCTGAAAATGTCACTGCAGGTATATTAAGTCAATCTAGTATTGCTGTTCAAGACATTGCAAATCAACAACAAGGGCAGGTGTTGTCTTTACTTAATGGTTAAAATTTAGGTGATACTCGAAAGAAAAGAGTGGCTAAGCTGCTCTTTTTTTTGTCTGAAACTTTAGACATCAAAGCAACGTCACAAAAAAATATAGACGTTAAAAATGCCTTAAATTTTATTGCTATCCAGCCTCGAATGTTTAGAATCCCTCACGACAAAGCTAATTATAAAAACAACATGAGGATAGAAGTAGAATGAGTAATATTTTGATTATTAGTTCTGACATCATGCGGGCGAATAATCTGAGTACCATTTTGACATTTCTTGGAGAGTCTTGTAGCAGCGTTTTATTCACTTCAGCAATAGACACTCTTAGGGACAAAAGTGATATCAAGTCTGTTTTAATTGATGCAGCTTCACACGAATTAGCCTGTGATATCAGTGAAAAATTTCCACATCAACCTTTTGTGTTGGTTGGTGACTATGAAACATTTGAACCACAAACAAATATTGTTGGGACCATTAGCGAACCTGTCACTTACCCTGCACTGACCCAAATGTTACACCGCTGCCAAGAGTACAAGCGGAGTCAGCCCAAAACCAAAACTACGGTGCAAAATAAAACGCGGCTGTTTCGGAGTTTGGTAGGAAAAAGTAAACAAATCCAAGCCGTTAGGCATTTAATTGAACAAGTTGCGCCATCAGAGGCAAATGTGTTGATCCTTGGTGAGTCGGGAACAGGTAAAGAAGTCATTGCGCGTAACGTACATTTTTTATCTAATCGTACTGACAGTATTTTTATCCCTGTTAACTGTGGTGCTATTCCTGGCGAGTTACTTGAAAGCGAATTATTTGGCCATGAAAAAGGTGCTTTTACGGGCGCTATCGGTTCACGTAAAGGGCGTTTCGAACTGGCAGAAGGCGGTACCTTATTTCTCGATGAAATCGGTGATATGCCATTACAAATGCAAGTTAAATTGTTGCGTGTGTTACAAGAACGCACCTATGAAAGGGTAGGCGGTACTAAGCCCATCAAATGCGACGTGCGAGTCATCGCTGCAACCCACCGAAATTTAGAAATTATGATTGAAGATGGGCAGTTTAGAGAAGACTTGTATTACCGTCTAAACGTATTTCCTATTGATAGCCCTGCATTACGCGAACGCAAAGAAGATATCCCGTTGTTATTACAAGAGCTAGTGTCGAGACTTGAATTTGATAACTCACAAATAAAGTTTACTGCAAACGCAATGACTTCTCTGATGGAGCACAGATGGAAGGGCAACGTTCGTGAGCTATCGAATTTGGTCGAGCGTTTAATGATTTTGTATCCTAATCAACTGATTGATTTGAGTGATTTGCCTAGTAAGTACAAACATTTGGATGTAGAAGATTACGAACCTGATTACCCAGAAGAATTATTAGAACGTGACACCATTAACGCTATGTTTGGAGGCAGTGATAGAGGCGACTATGAAGAGGTTGATAACAGCCTAGATAAGACGTTATCAACTGAGTTGCCAGAAGAAGGGTTGAATCTGAAAGAATACATTTCAGATTTAGAAGTCAGTTTGATTACCCAAGCTCTTGAGCAGCAAGATTGGGTGGTCGCTAGAGCCGCAGAAGCCCTTGGTATGCGACGAACTACACTGGTTGAAAAGATGCGTAAGTACAATATTAGTAAAAATTAATGCCTTTATCCCTTAATTTCTTCGTTTCAATCTTACTGTGTCATTACATTGACGTTGTAAATTCTTAGTATTTACTTGTAACATTTTGATTTTATTGTAAATTCTTGTTGGCATGAGATGTGCTTTACTTTACCTGTAATTATTCTGTCTAAGTATTGACGTGAGGAATGTATGGGTACCAGAAACATCTTGATTGAAACATCCTGCGATGAGTTGTCTGTTCTTGGCGAAGTAGTCAGGCATGACGCGTTGCAAAAAGCGTCACATGTATCCAACACCCACGAATTAAACGCATTACGTTTACAAGCTAATCGTCTAGAACATTTGCTTCAAGTTATGCCAGCAGGTGTGGTAGTTATCGATGGTAAAGGGTTCGTTAGGCAGTCAAATAATCTTGCTAATGCCTTGTTAGGCGAGCCTTTAGAAGGTCTGCTCTGGCGAACCATCATCGCCCGTTCATTCAAACCGCAAGCAGATGATGGGCATGAAGTATCATTATACGATGGTCGAAAAGTCAAACTATCGATAACCCCATTAGAAAAAGAACCTGGGCAGCTTATTGTTCTTACTGACTTGACAGAAACTCGACAATTACAGCAACGTATCGGGCATTTACAGAAATTATCTTCGTTAGGAAGAATGGTTGCTTCTCTAGCACACCAAATTCGTACCCCTTTATCAGCCGCTTTGTTGTATGCCGCTAATTTGTCTAACAACACGTTAAACAAAACCTCACGTGAAAAATTTAGTAACAAACTTGTTTCAAGGCTCAAAGACTTAGAAAGCCAAGTAAACGACATGTTGTTGTTTGCCAAAAGTGGTGACGAACAGGTAATAAGCGAAATCTCGCTAGATAGTTTAATGAAAGAAGTGCAGCAAGGATCTGACGCCATGTTGCAAAGCCAAAACGCTACGTTAATGCTTTCTTTACCTGAGCCAGATGTGATCATTTTAGGTAATAAAACAGCGTTGACTGGTGCGTTACAAAACCTTATTCACAATGCACTAACTGTAAAACCTCACAATGCGGTTATTAATCTAGCTGCAAGTCGCCAAAGTGATAACCCTGAGTGGGTCAATTTATCTGTTACAGATAATGGTCCTGGCATTAAAGTTGAAAATATAAATCAGATATTTGAACCATTTTTTACTACTAAAAGTAACGGCACTGGTCTTGGCCTTGCCGTGGTTAAGAGTGTTGCCCAGTCACACCAAGGTAAAGTACATGCAAACAATTTGGCTGATGGTGGGGCTTGTTTTACATTATGTTTACCTACTTTTGATGCGAGTCAATCATCACATCAAGTCATTGTTTCAACTCACAACACACAGCCTCAACAATATTTTGTCGATGCGGCGGGGAGCTAAAGTATGGGTCAAGCTAAAGTATTGATAGTAGAGGATGACGCAGGCTTAAGAGAGGCGTTAGTCGATACGTTATTACTGGGTGGTTATCAAGTCATTGAAGCAGACAGTGGTGAACAGGCTATGATTAAATTGTCTGAACAGTCAGTTGATTTGGTGGTAAGTGACATTCAAATGGGCGGTATGAGCGGTTTATCATTACTCAAAAATATAAAAAATAAATATCCTAATTTAGCCATATTGTTAATGACCGCCTACGCTACCATTGATGATGCGGTGCAAGCCATGCGCGATGGCGCCAACGATTATCTGTCAAAGCCTTTTGCCCCTGAAGTACTGCTTAATTTAGTTGGCCGTTATGCCCCTGCACAAAAAGTAGAATCTTGTACCCCAGTGGCAGATGATCCAAGCAGTTTACAGTTACTTGATTTAGCCAAAAAAGTGGCTAAGTCAGAAGCAACAGTGATGGTTTTAGGCCCAAGCGGTTCTGGTAAGGAAGTATTAGCACGTTTTATTCATGACCAGTCTAACCGAAGCCAACAAACATTTGTGGCCATCAATTGTGCGGCTATCCCAGAAAACATGTTGGAAGCGACACTGTTTGGTTATGAAAAAGGCGCTTTTACAGGTGCAATACAAGCTTGTCCGGGCAAATTTGAACAAGCACAAGGTGGTACTATTTTACTCGATGAAATTAGTGAAATGGACTTAAACCTACAAGTTAAGTTATTACGTGTATTACAAGAAAAAGAAGTCGAAAGATTAGGTGGTCGTAAAACCATCGCCTTGGATGTCAGAATTATTGCCACCAGCAACCGTAATTTAAAACAAACTGTGGACGCGGGTGAGTTTAGGGAAGATTTATACTATCGCCTAAATGTATTCCCTCTAACGTGGTTGCCGCTTGATAAAAGAGCTGGTGATATTATTCCCTTAGCCACACATTTAATAGAGCGTCATTGCCAAAAACAAGGCTGTGAAATATCTAAGCTAACTGCGGCAGGCCGCAGCAAATTATTGCAGCATAACTGGCCAGGTAATGTGCGAGAACTTGAAAATGTAATACAGCGCGCTCTGATTTTATCTGATGGTAACCAAATTGACGCTCAAGACTTAATGATTGAGCAAGATATATCGGTATTGACTCAGGTGCCTCGGATTGACGCTGAAAAAATTGCAGACGATAACAGTAAATTAGGCTCTGAATTACGTCAGCAAGAACATCAAATTATCCTTGATACTCTACAAAGTTGTAAAGGTCGGCGTAAAGATGTGGCTGAGAGATTAGGTATAAGCCCGAGAACTTTGCGTTACAAACTCGCCAAAATGCGTGAAGTGGGTATTGAATTACCTGCTTAATCATCTGTTTATAACGTTTCAGATACTCCTTCCTTAACCACCTTGAACAGTGGTTTTTTGTTTTTTAGCTGATTCGAATCGTGTTGTAAAATACCAAGGATTTGTTGGTCAGTATTATAATTGTATCGGTTGTCAAGAATATGACACCGTAACATGTGCTTTTATGAGCTTAACATATTGAATTTAATGGATATTTTTTGTTATTG
>JBNMPD010000176.1:0-6363 GCA_051276225.1 Flavobacteriales bacterium | reverse complement strand
ATTACTCTCTACACCCAATAAGCTCGAACATAGTGAGCAAACATTTCTGCATCGTTATGCTTAGCGCTACTAGTAAAGCATCGTGTGCCTTTTAATCATTTATTCGCAACAAACCTTGTTGATTTCACGCTAATAATACTGGCAAGCTTAGGATGAGAGTGAGGGTGAGTGTTATGCTCAGTAAACCAGTCAATTTGGTTGCATGCTCTCGCTGTTTTTTCTTGAATACGACCATGACCAGAAGCAATACTTTTATAAATATCTAAAGTGCTCTCATAACTTTAAGGGATATTTACCGACTCATTATGCAAAACACCCAGCTTTGTCGGGAAAATGCGCATGTTACGTCCACTAAAATTAACCTTACTATTGAATATCAGATTACGCTACGCAAAGTTACAAGACCGAACTTAGTATCAACAAAATTCTAGAAAATAAATATGCAAAATATAGATAAACGCACACAGAGTAAGCCTCAAATTTGAACATATTATTTGTTTGGAAGAATATTAATAGACAAAGCCCCTTGAAATTGTTTGATTAATAATCAAACATGTCTGACAGATAAATAAAATGGGAGACATCGAAGATGTCAATTCTTATTAAAGGTGGAACAGTGGTTACTGCCGATCTTAACTATAGAGCAGATGTTTATTGTGCTGATGGTAAAATTCAGGCGATAGGTGAAAATCTCGATGTACCGGCTGGTTGCGAAGTAGTGGATGCAGGTGATTTACTCGTTATGCCAGGTGGTATCGACCCTCATACTCATATGCAGTTGCCTTTTATGGGTACAGTCGCCAGTGAAGACTTTTTTTCTGGCACCAGTGCAGGTGCAGCTGGCGGAACAACGTCGATCATTGATTTTGTTATCCCTAGCCCACAACAACCCATTATGGAGGCTTACCATCAATGGATGGATTGGGCTAAAAAATCTGCTACTGACTATAGTTTTCATGTCGCCATTACTTGGTGGGATGATTCAGTTTATAAAGATATGGGTACCTTAGTGAATGAACATGGTATCAATAGTTTTAAACACTTTATGGCTTATAAAAATGCCATCATGTGTGAAGATGAAACCTTGGTAAATAGCTTTTCACGCTGTCTTGAATTAGGCGCTATGCCCACTGTACATGCAGAAAATGGCGATTTAGTGTTTCACTTACAGAAAAAAATTCTAGAAAGAGGCATAACAGGACCAGAAGGCCATCCGTTATCCCGACCACCCGGTGTTGAAGGCGAAGCCGCAAATAGAGCCATTCGAATCGCTCAGGCACTCAGTGTTCCGTTATATTGTGTGCATGTGTCGTGTGAAGATTCATTACAGGCCATAACTCGCGCCAGAAATGAAGGTCAACGCGTTTATGGTGAGGTATTAGCTGGGCATTTAGAAATTGATGAATCAGTCTATCAACATGAAGATTGGAATTATGCTGCCGCCCATGTAATGAGCCCGCCTTTTCGTGCCAAGAAACATCAGGATGCATTATGGAAAGGTCTACAATCTGGTAACTTACAAACTACTGCCACAGATCATTGCTGTTTCTGTGCTGATCAAAAGGCAGTCGGCAAGAACGATTTTAGCATGATCCCGAATGGTACCGCGGGCATAGAAGACAGAATGTCTGTGCTGTGGGACTCTGGCGTTGCTTCTGGAAAACTCACTCCCAACGAGTTTGTCGCTGTCACTTCGACTAACGCGGCTAAAATATTCAATATCTATCCACGCAAAGGGTCTATTACTGTAGGTGCAGACGCAGACATTGTGTTGTGGGATGCCAATGGCAGTCGAACTATTTCAGTGAAAACCCATCATCAAAATATCGATTTTAATATTTTTGAAGGAAGAACAGTACAAGGTGTCGCGGTACATACATTGAGCCAAGGAAAGTTAGTGTGGACCAATGGTGAACTAAGAACCGTAAAGGGGGCAGGAAAAAATGTTGAACGCCCCGCCTATGGCAGCACCTATAATGCAATCAAGACACACAGCGCACACAACGAGCCAAAAGGTGTCACTCGCACAAATTAACATTAAACGATCAGCATTCGTATCATAAGAAAGTTCTTTCAATAACGTCTATCAATAACATTATTACTGCAGATAGCAAAAACCCGCCAGAAGGCGGGTTTTCTTATTAAGTTAACGGTAACGCAAAATTTAAATTAACCTAGCTTTTCTTTAATACGTGCAGAACGACCAGAGCGTTCACGCAAGTAATAAAGTTTAGCGCGACGAACAGCACCACGACGTTTCACTTCAATAGAACTGATTGCCGGGCTGTGTGTTTGGAATATACGCTCAACACCTTCGCCGTTAGAAATCTTACGAACTGTAAAAGCAGAGTGTAGGCCACGGTTACGTTTAGCGATTACAACGCCTTCGTAAGCCTGAAGACGTTCTTTTTCGCCTTCTTTGACGCGTACTTGCACAACGACTGTGTCACCAGCACTAAATGCCGGAACGTCAGTTTTTAGCTGCGCTTCTTCAATCTTTTTGATGATGTCTTGATTTACTTTACTCATCATATCCTCTCATTTTAGGTTAACTGTCATCATGCTGCGGCAAACTTTGCAGATATAAATCTAACAACGCTTGCTGCTCCTCAGTCAGAGCTAAATCGTTTAATAATTCAGGGCGTCGTTGCCAGGTTCTACCTAACGACTGTTGTAACCGCCACTGCTTGATTTTTTTGTGATCACCGCTCAGCAACACCTTAGGAACAAGCTTACCGTCCAAGTCTTCTGGCCGAGTGTAGTGCGGACAATCTAACAAGCCGTGACTAAATGAGTCTTGCTCGGCAGACTGTTCATGCCCTAACACACCGGGTACAAACCTTGAAACCGCATCCATTAAAACCATCGCAGGTAATTCGCCGCCACTTAACACGTAATCACCAATTGACCATTCCTCGTCAACCTGTGTTTGTATTACCCGTTCGTCGATACCTTCATATCGACCAGCTACTAGAATCAAACTTTCATTTTCAGAAAGCTGTTTCACTCCTGCTTGATCCAGCTTTTTCCCTTGTGGAGAAAGGTAAACCACTTTTGTTTTTCTTCCTGCAGCCTGTTTGGCTGCTAGAATAGCGTCTTTTAATGGCTGAACCATCATCAGCATGCCAGGTCCACCACCGTATGGTCGGTCATCAACAGTGCGATGTTTGTCGTGAGTAAAGTCTCTTGGATTAAAACACTCTACTTGTAACAGTCCGTTTTTCACGGCTCGCCCTATTACTCCCTGTTGGGTAAAAGTCTGGAACATTTCTGGAAACAGACTAATAACACCATACCAACGATTTGGTTCCCGACTAAGTTCTTGCATTAAAATGCAGGATCCCAATCCACTGTGACCGTTTTCGCCTGCCGGTCCACTTGCTTGATCACTTGATCTAACAAATAAGGAACCATGCGTTCTTTTTGACCAAAAGCGTCATTCAAATTGGCTTTGACTAGTAACACGTCATTAGCACCTGTTTCGAATAACTCTTTAATTACACCCAAGTTATAACCTTTGTCAGTTACTACTTGCATGCCGACTAACTCACGCCAATAAACATCGCTGTCATCTAATTCAGGGAGCATTTCTGCTTTGATAGAAATCTCAAGATTTTTGATACCTTCGGCATCATCTCGATCATCCACCCCAATCAATTTGGCAACTAAACCTTTATTGTGGGTCCGCCACTGGTCTACGACATATTCCTTGCCTTCTTCCACCTGACCCAAAAGCCAAGGAGTGTAGGCAAATACACCGTCTAAATCATGGGTATGAGATGTGATTTTGACCCAACCTTTGACACCGTAAGGCGCACCGATTAAGCCAATCACTAATGTGTCAGACGCAGAACTCATTTCTTAAACCCTTTTTTGCAACTGCAATTAAGCAGCTGCCTTTTGTGCATCTTTCACCAAGCGTGCAACACGGTCAGATAAGCCTGCGCCTACCCCAACCCAATGCTCAACACGGCCTAAGTCCAAGCGTAAACGCTCTTCTTGACCCATTGCAGTTGGATTGAAAAAACCAATGTTTTCAATAAAACGGCCATCGCGTGAACGACGACTGTCTGCAACCACTACTTGATAAAATGGACGCTTTTTAGCGCCACCACGCTGTAAACGAATAGTAACCATATATGCCTCAGACTCGTTGTAGCGTTAACGTTAACTTAATTTACCTTAAATTCTGACAGTTTTTAGCCAGATAAAAGGCCGCGGTATTTTACGGGTTTAGAGCATTTATGCAAGTTTAATTAGAATAAGAAGTGAGATTATTCAGTCTTGTGTCTAGATACTGTTGAGCAGCTTAATTTTGACTAGAAAATTTTGCGCTTAATAAGCAAAAAATAATAGGTGATTTGTGATAATACTAAAGCTTATTTTTACGGCTTCGTCATGAATTAACGGTGTTACTAACCCGATTAACTATTTATCAACATTGACTTCGGTACCGCCCATTAGTGCCACATAGTAGTAGTACTTGTTAGTACTGTTTCCAATATGAGAACCAAGCACACAGAAATACTTAGCCTATTTTTTTAGACCCATAAGGTTTGTCGATGGCCCCTAACAACGCAGATACATTAATGACACCGATACCCGGAATACTGCGCAGTATCTTACCGCTCTCACTTTCATCGACAAATTCATCTAACTGTTTTTTTTATGCTTTTTAGGCGTTCAATGGTGGTGTCATATTCACTCAACATATCTATCACCATAATTTGTAGTCGATGACTGTATTGAGGGTTATCTATCACACTGGTTAACCCATTTAGCAGGGCTTTGTGACCACAAGGAAACACTACTCCAAACTCACTCAATAGTCCTCTATCTTGATTGCTCATCGTTGTTTTGTTTTTGATAAGTCGTTCCTGAATACGATGTAAATAAGATATTTTTTGTTTATGCTCAGACTTCACAGGCACAAACCGGATATTGGCACGTTGACTGGCTTCTGCTAAGGCAAACGCATGGTTATGGTCATTCTTGTTGCCTCGCAAAAAAGGCGTGACATGTTGAGCGGGAATAAGCTTAGTATCATGACCTAATTTAGCGATTTCTCGCCCCCAATAATAGAATGAATAACAGACCTCCATCACCACCACTGTTGGTGTTTGTTGGCGCATGAAATCCAGTAACTCACTACGCTTTAACTTCTTATTACACTGCGGCGCCATTCATTCACACCGCATGCTTGAAATACATTCTTTGCTAAATCGATAGTAATTGTTTTATATTTCATCTTGGACGTTCCCTATGTAAACAGTCTGGTTGAAAATATTATTTTGGCGCATTAACGCCGTATTAGGGAGCGTCCATCTCATCATCCATGATAATCACTTTTTCTCTATTTAAGCAATTCTCACCTCATAGACTAAAGTTAACGGGTGCGAAACACTCGCATAAATTAAGTAACCGAATAAGGAAACATATCTATGGTTAACACACAAGTATATCCCCTCTCTAGTAAAGTAGCTAAATCAGCATTGTTCGCTTTAGCCGTCGTGGCATTGACACCAATGGTCGCGGTAGCAGATACGGCTGATGAAATTAAGGCTATGATAATTCAAAACAACGCAGACGTGCATAAAAAGCTTGCTGATAAAAACGATGGTTATTCAAAACATGGCTCAGTGGAATTTTGGTCCAGCGGTGGTTTGATGCAACATGTTCAGGCAGACGCGCCTGTTGCCACTTGGGAGAACTATTCATTAACCCCCAAACACATCGAGGTGGTGACTCTGGTTGAAAACCAGGCTGCAGTTGCGATGTACTACTCGGAAGGATCGTTCCACGAAACCAATCAGAGTCCTGTATCACACTACATGACAAGGGTTACAGATGTGTATGTTAAGGAAGACGGAAAATGGAAGCTACGTGCAGCTCATTATTCTCCAATCGCAGCGGGCCAAGGGACAGGGCAAACATCCGTTGATTAATCAAAGAATCAACTTCAAACCCAATCCTGCTGGGTCAGAGCCGAAGGGATTACCACGAATATTCAATCATTAAAATTATCTGTAATCATGGTTCTGATATTTAACTCTGTCGTTTCATATTGCTCAAATAGCAATATGAAACATTTATCTACTAAGCCTTACAATGCTAAATAGTGACTTAATAAGGCTCCCCTTGTCTTAACTGTCTTCGTTTGATAATGAGGCTATAACTAAGACAAACCAAATTACAAAGACATGATCGTTTAATTTGGATCTGCCTCCTTTAATTACTTTTGTTTCAATCAAATTTATAAAAAACTCAACTTATACAGCCACTGTAACAAAGGACTCAATTTTGAATGGTATCCCAATGGGTGCATCACTTAATTAGCTATTACTGGACTTCCATAAAAATTAT